>NZ_CEYOSI010000044.1:0-19145 GCF_982879505.1 Candidatus Desulfolinea nitratireducens | reverse complement strand
AAAATTTAATAGGCTTTCGTTTCTCTCAATTTTCCCCTTTTTATTGAGATGATACGTAAAATCTGACTATGGAGTTGTCAGAAATAATTAGGTGGTTACTATCTACCTGATATAGTAAAAAAATCAAGATACTCCTCTATATGGCAGGGCAAATGTATGAGCATCCCTCAATTTATTAAACAGAAATTTACCTTCAATAAAGCTTTGGAGATCACCGTTCTGGTTTACCAGGTGATAGCGGTCATTGCATTTATCATCATCCCCGTAGTAGCTTTCCAATGGTGGAAAACTCCTTTTATTGGCGCATTTGTCGAACAAACAATGGTTTTTAATGGCGTTGGACCAATCAGGGAGGGTACAGAAAACGAGGCGTGGGAACTTTTCCTGTCCGGGGTCACATTAGGCGATCAACTCAAAGAGATTGATGGGAAAAGCATCTCCAGTGCTAGTGATATACAAGAAATTCTCTCCACGTATCAATTTAATGATGAAATTCAGGTCACTTACCAACGCGAGGAAGGTTCAAAAAGCAATAAGAACCTCAATCTAATTCCCTTCCCAGCCACTGATAAGATCAAGTACTTTGCCATTCCTTATGGAATAGGGATTGTCTTTCTCTTGCTTGGGTTGTGGATGGCCCGGCTACGCATTTCAGAAAGTGCTGGGCGCGCATTTATTTTATTTGCCACCTCCTTTTCTATTGGCTCAGCTGCACTATTTGACCTATATACCACCCACCACCTCACCATTCTGTGGACTTTCTCCGTGGGGTTTGCCGGAGGTGCGTTACTGGATTTGGCGTTAACCTTCCCTCAGGAATTCAGTTTCACCCAAAAGTATCCCATCATTCGCAGGATCGGGTACATCATCGCCCTTATTTTAGGCTTGCTTGCGCTCCCTGATATCTACAACCTCCAATCGCCTACCAATTACATTCAAAAGTGGCAATTTATTTACGGCTTTACGGGAATTTCAGTCATCATCTTTATCTTAATACTCCTGTATCGCAGCTACACCGATAAGTCGCCCGTCGCCAAACAACAGATCCAAATGGCTTGGTGGGGTATCTTATTATCTTTTGGACCAATCGGGATATGGATGTTCATCTCCTTTTTCCGATCAATGAATTTTAGCCCCTATCTACTTGTCTCTACAATCGGGTTCCCTCTTGTCACCGGCTACGCGATATTGCGGTACCGTCTATTCAAAATTGATTATATTTTCAGCCGTAGTTTACTTGTAATTATTCTAACTGCGATGGCAAGTCTCGGTTATGGCCTCATCATCTGGGGGTTCGGCCTGGTATCCGGAACCCAGATTTCAGCAAATAACCCCTGGGCCATAGGCGCATTTGCCGCATTGTTAGCCCTCTTATTAAACCCCCTTCGGAACCGAATCCAGACAGTGATTGATGCTATCGTATTCCGAGGACGGCACGCCTTTGAAAAACCACTCCAGGATTTTGGGCATAAAATGACCAATGCAAAAGACTTGCCAGCAATTTCCCTTATCCTTCGAGAAGCAATCACAGAAAGCCTGCTCCCCGATGCATTACACATCTATATCCATGATCCTGCAAGCAACCAATACGCTGCGATGGAGTACCAGGGCAAGTTAACCAGCGATATTCGTTTTACCCACAATAACCCGTTGGTAGAAACACTGCTGAAGGAGGACCTGCCCTTCTATATTGATCCAGCAAACCTACCAAAAACATTAGATTCAGAAAATACTCGCTTAATCCTGCTCAATGCCCACCTCTTTGTGCCCCTTAAAAGCATCGACAAACTCATGGGCTGGATAGCATTGGGTATACGTCGTTCCGGAGACCCTTACAGTAGTCAAGAACTTGATTTTCTTGAAAGCTTGAGCAACCAGGCCGGGATTGCTGTTGAGCGTGCTCAGGTTGTAGAAAACATGGAACAACAAGTTGAAGAGATGAATGCTCTCACCTTGATCTCCCAAGGAGTTAGTATTACTCTATCTTTCAACGACGTTCTAGAATTAATTTTTGCCCAAACCACACAGATCATCCCAGCGACCGACTTTCATATCACTCTTAATAATCCGACCAATGATTATTATTATTTTGGCTTTTGCATCGAGGATCAACAACGCCTTACTGAAAAAGAAATTCATCCTCTCCCCCACAACCAGGGAATTGGTCAATGGGTTGCCAGAAATGGCAGGGCTCTTCTTTCTCAAGATTACAATCAGGAGTGTCAGCGGCTTAATGTCGTACCATCCCTGCAAAATATTTACGGTTGGGCGGGCGTTCCTCTAAATGCCGGTTCAGAAACCATCGGTGCACTCAGCATTGGCAGCCGTGACCCCAATACCACCTTTACCCAAAAACAACTCGGGCTACTTCGAGCGATTGCTGACCAAACCGCCGGCGCTATCGTCAAAGCTCGTTTGCTTCAAGAGACCGAACGGCGTGCCAAGCAACTTGCTACATTAAATGAAATTACCCAACAACTAACCTCAACGCTTGAACACGAGCCACTACTTCAAAACATTCTTGAAAGTGCTGTGCAAATTATCGATTGCGAAGCAGGCACTCTCTTCATGGTGGATGAGGACACAAACGAATTAGTATTCACGGTTACCGTTGGATCAGCAGCCACCGACCTGGTAGGACAACGCCTCCCACCTGGAAAAGGTATCGTCGGGGAGGCCGTTGAAACACAAGCTCCAGTTGTCGAAAATAATGTTCGTGAATCTAAGGGGTGGTTTGGCAATACTGACGAAGAGACCGGTTTTGTTACCCGTGCTTTACTTGCGGTTCCGCTTCAGGTCAAAGGACGCGTAATCGGGGTCGTTGAAGTGATTAACAAAAAGGATGGGTTTCCTTTTGTTAATGACGACCAAATTCTCCTCACCGCTTTTGCTGGACAGGCTGCCGTCGCAGTTGAAAATGCCCGCCTCTACACCCTTACCGATCAAGAGCTCAACGCCCGTGTTGAGGAGCTTTCCGTTATGCAACGTATTGATCGAGAGCTGAATGCCAGCCTTGAAACCGACAAGGCAATGCGCACAACCCTTGAGTGGGCTATGCGTCGCTCTCATGCCGATGCAGGTTTGATCGGAAACCTCAATGATGAAGGCATACACATCATGGCGCAAGAAGGTTACGGCGACCAACTCGATCACTATAAAGACAAAGCATTACCCCTCGAATTACCCACCATGCTCGATGCATCTGAAAGTGGGCAGCCAACAACGCGCCAACTCGACCCAATAGAACAAGGCGGATTGTTGCCCGGAACAAGAACCCAAATCGTCGTTCCTCTACAGCGAGAAACAAATGTGATCGGGCTAATACTTTTAGAGTGCATCGAAGACACAACAGTCGATCTCGGATTCCTCAGCCGCCTGAGCGACCATGCCGCTATCGCTATCGCCAACGCCCAACTATACGCAGAAGTCGAAGCAGCAAATATTGCCAAAAGTGACTTTGTCTCATTTGTTGCTCACGAGCTAAAAAATCCGATGACCTCAATCAAAGGCTATACGGAACTGATCGCAGCTGGCGCAGTTGGCGAAATTAATGAAAATCAAAGCAATTTTCTTCAAACCATTCGCTCCAATGTGATCCGCATGTCTACCCTCGTTTCGGATCTGAATGACAACTCAAAAATTGAAGTTGGGCGTCTGCGAATGGAATTTAAAGCAGTTGACCTCCCCGAGATTATTGAAAACGTGATTCGTTCAACGGACAAACAACTTTCTGAGAAAAATCAAACGATTACTCTCGATCTCAATGATACCTTGCCTCAAATTTGGGCCGATAATACCCGCATTGAACAAATTCTTGTCAATTTTGTCAGTAATTCCTACAAATACACACAAGAAGGAGGCAAAATTGTTATTGGAGCCAAAGTGGCCGATAACCAATGGGATCCCGATGGCGCCCCCAAAGTTGTCCACATCTGGATCAAAGACAATGGAATCGGCATGACAGAAGAAGATCAACAGAAAATATTTACAAAATTCTTCCGATCTGAAGATGAAAAAGCCCGCGAAGCCCCAGGTACTGGGCTGGGTCTTAATATCACCAAAAGTTTGATCGAATTGACAGGTGGAACCACCTGGTTTGAAAGCGAATTCAGAGAAGGAACCACATTTCACTTTACCATACCTGTCGTAGAAAAATAAGGCATAACCATGACTCTAACAGCAGTAGTTGGACAAGCCCAGGCATCTGACGGACGAGAAGCAGGATTACAGGCTACCCACCAGGCGCTTAAAAAACTTGGCATAGGCTCCCCCTCTTTCGCCATTATTGTCGCCTCACGTTATTATGACTCTAAAAAAATTGCCAGCAGCGTTTCCAGTTTATTAGGAGAAACGCCAACCATTGGTTTTTCATCTGCGTCTACACTGACAAATGACGGTCAGAGTAAAAACTCGGTTGCAGTGGCTTTGTTCAGCAGCCCAGATCTTAAAATAACGGAACACTGGCTTCCAGGATTTGCCCAAAGTGGACGAGAAACCGCTTCCCTCCTGCGAGAACTTGCCTCTGGTGCTCAAATGGAGGATATAAAAAGAGGTACCGCTTCACATGGAACCGCACCACTAGGAACCGCGCCACTTCGAATTACGCCTTCATCCACTACGCAAAAGAAAGATCAAAAGATACTTTTCTTTGCTGATGGATTTAACGGTGATGCCGAACAAATGTGTCTTGCGTGGACGGGTATCCCCATCTCACTTATTGGAGGCCTCTCAAGCGGCAACCCGCATACTGGCGTTACATCTCAAATTGCCGGAGCCCAGGCAGGGTCAGGGAGTTTAGCTGCCGTAATTATTGAAGGGAATCTAAAAATCGGAGTCGGGTCCGATCATGGTTGGCGTCCTGTTGGAAGTCAATTCCGCATTACCCGCTCACGTGGATTTTGGATCCGTGCCCTGGATGGACGCCCTGCTTCAGAGGTATATTCACAACTCTTCGGCTATCCGGCGCGTGATTGGGGTTTTCCGCCCCTCAATTATTTAGTGCGTCTCTATCCCCTTGGAATTGAACAGGGCCAGGATCTGCTCATCCGTTCACCACTACGTGTTGAGGCTGACGGAAGTTTCCGAATGAATGCCCCTGTCCGTGATGGGATGGATGCCTATTTACTGACTGGCAGTCCCTCAACTTGTATTGAAGCAGCGCAACGAGCCGCACAAAAAGCGAATATCGCCCTTGATGGCGTAAAACCAGCGCTTGTTTTGGTTTTGGTTGATATTGCCTGGCAAATCCTTCTCAAAGCCGAGGCTGGAGCTGAAATCGCTGCAGTTCAAGATGTTTTCGGTAAAGATGTTCCCATAATCGGTGGCTATACCTTGGGGCAGGTAACCCCAGGCAAAAACGGTTCACCACCTGATTTCATAAATCAGCACATCACCGTAATCGCATTCGGGGAAGAAAAGTTGGAAGAAAAATCAACTCTTACGATGAGAAAACCAACTGAAGAAGAAATGGAAAAACGTCGGGATAGTTTGAAATAAAGATTTCCTTATTTTCTTAAATATAAAAACAGCGGGATTTTTCGCTCCCGCTGTTTTTCTTATTGGATCTGCATTAAGCTACATTTGGTAATTCTTCCATCGCGCTCTTGATCGCCTCTGCAGGATGGGCATAATCTTCCAATTCGCCAGCCAAATATGTTTCATACGAAGCCAGGTCAAAGTGACCATGCCCGGACAAATTGAACAAAATCACTCGCTTCTCATCCTTTGCTTTGGCTTCCAGGGCTTCATCAATCGCTGCGCGAATAGCATGTGCACTCTCCGGAGCAGCCAGGATGCCTTCTGCACGAGCAAACTGCAATGCAGCATCAAAGGTCGTCTTTTGGTGAACGGATACAGCTTCAATGAGACCGGCATCGAATAATGCTGAGACACTGGGGGCCATGCCGTGATAGCGTAATCCACCTGCGTGAATCGTTGGCGGGACGAAGCCATGTCCCAGAGTGTGCATCTTGACAACAGGCGCCATTTTGGCTGTATCACCATAATCAAAGGCGTACTCGCCCTTCGTTAAAGTAGGTGTTGCGGTTGGCTCAACAGCCAGCAAGCGCGTACGCTGTCCATTCTTCAGGTTTTCACGCAAGAATGGATAAGCGATCCCCGCAAAATTAGAACCCCCGCCCACACATCCAATCACTACATCAGGATACTCATCCGCCAAATCCATTTGCTTGAGCGCTTCTTCACCGATGACACTCTGGTGCATCAGGACATGATTGAGTACCGAACCCAGGCCATATTTCTTGGCCCCATTAGACGTGGCCGCCACCTCGACCGCTTCTGAGATGGCAATCCCCAATGATCCGGGGCTATCAGGGTCTTCAGCCAAGACTGAACGACCATAATTCGTTGTTTCGGTGGGGCTGGGGAAAACCTGAGCACCGAAAGATTCCATCATGATCCGGCGATATGGTTTCAACCCATAAGAGACCTTGACCATATAGACTTCCAGATCGAGGTCAAAGAAATTGCAGGCCATCGCGAGCGCCGATCCCCATTGCCCCGCACCGGTTTCGGTCGTCATCGCTTTGACTCCGGCAGCCTTATTATAAAAAGCCTGTGCCACAGCCGTGTTCGGTTTGTGGCTGCCAGAAGGAGATGCGCCTTCGTATTTATAATAGATATGTGCGGGTGTACCGAGCGCTTTTTCCAGGCGTCTGGCACGAATTAATGGCGTAGGCCGCCACAGTTTGTAGATTTCACGCACTTCTTCCGGAATATCAATATAACGTTCGCTGCTGATCTCCTGCATGATCAATTCCATCGGAAAAAGCACCGAGAGAAAATCGGGGGTGATCGGCTCCAGGGTCTGCGGGTTGAGCACAGGAGCAGGGGGAACGGGGCTATCAGCCAGAATGTTGTACCATTGTTTCGGCAGATCAGTTTCGTTCAAGGTAAATCGCGTTTGTTCAGACATGTTATTCTCCTCAAATGGTTCGTTTTTCGTTTGATTGTTAATTAGGTTGCTAGTTTGGAAATTGATGGGCTGGACACCCTTCAAGGTGGGTGAAAAATAATATTGGACAACATTTTTCCTCCAAAATTACTAGCAGAAAATTCCAGGGATATTTTTGGCGAGCACTTTTTCACTATACGATTGGCTATGCATTAATCCCATATTCTCATGCACCTCTTCCAAAGTCTCTTGTGTAACCAATTTGGCTTTTGCGGTCCCACTGAAAAGCACTTCAAGAAGCCTTTTGGGGCGCGAAACATATTCGGCACGGCGCTCCCTCAACGGAGCCAGGTAGTCATTCAATACTTCCGCCAGGCGGTGTTTGACTTCCACATCCCCCACTTTGCCTGCACGATAGCTGTTTTTAACCTCTTCAACCTCAACTTTATCAGGATTGAATATGTCGTGATAAGCAAAAACAGGATTGCCTTCCACATGACCTGGATCCGTTGCGTGGAGACGAGTCGGATCGGTATACATTGACATCACCTTGCGCGTTGTCTCCTCAGGCGTATCCTTCAGGTAAATCGCATTTTCATAGGATGTATGCATGGTTCGGTTATCAAGCCCTGGCAAGCGCGCGGCATCCGACAACAGCGCTTCTGGCTCTGGGAAAGTCTCGCCATAGATTTTATTAAAACGTCGGGAAATCTCACGTGCCAGCTCAATATGAGGCAACTGATCTTCGCCAACTGGCACAAGCTGCGATTTATAAAGCAAGATATCAGCCGCCTGCAAAACCGGGTATGTCAGAAATCCGAGCGAGGGTTGTAAATTCAATTCCTTGATCTGCTCCTTGTAGGTCGGAACCCTCTCCAACCGCGAGACAGTTACCAACATACTAAGGAGCATCGAAAGTTGTGAATGTTCCGGGATAATGGATTGCAGCACGATCGTTGACCGCACTGGATCAATTCCTGCAGCCAGCCAGTCCGCCATTAAATTCAAGATATTTGAATGGATACGCTCAGGATCAGCTTGGCTGGTCGTGAGTACATGCAGATCAGCCACCAGGAAAAAGCACTCATGAGTATCCTGCAACCTCTTCCAATTTTCCAAAGTCCCTACCAAATGACCGATATGTCGCGGCCCTGTAGGGCGATGACCTGTGAGAATTCGTTTTTTTGACATTTAATATCCTTTCAAACCTAATCTGGGGACAAAAATTGTCCACCACACACACATGCGTTGGGCCTGCTGCGCATTATGGATGGATCCTTCCAGGGCCTCAGCACCCCTCCGCATGTGCGATTCATCCATATCTCCATATTTAACGAGAAACGCGTTCATCCCTATTAGGGACGAACGCGTAGTCCGTGGTGCCACCCAGTTTAAGCTGCTAGATAAAAAAATCCCCGATGATGCATTCGGGGAATAGCCAGCTTCACTCTTTTCGGGTACAGCCAATAATGAGAAACAATGATTTATACCCTAGCCCTGTAACGGGGGCATTCCGACAAAGGTTACTTGTTACCGTTCACCTTGCAGCTCGGAGGGCCATTCGACGTTGTCGTTTCTGGCAGGGCTTTCACCAATTGCCTGCTCTCTGGACTGTCGTTCAACGTGTACTCGTCCTCTTCATAGCCTTTTATTATTATATTGACCCAAATTATATATCAGTTGGGGTTTTTGTCAACATCACACAGCAATTTGGAGAATGTCGCTTATAATATGCCTATGATCGAACTCACTATTCCCGGGCGTGGGACATTGGAAATTAAACATCTCGTAACCGATGTAAACGGAACTTTAGCCATAGATGGAATTTTAATTGAAGGTATAGCGCGGCAAATTCTGGCATTGCGTGACCGTTTGCAAATCCATTTGCTTACGGCAGATACACATGGAAAACAAGCCGAGATTGATCACCTATTAAATCTGACTGCGGTACGCATCCAAAAAGGGAATGAGGCTCAGCAAAAAGCAGAGTATGTCCGCAAACTTGACGCAAAAAATGTCATCGCCTTAGGGCAAGGCGCCAATGACGCCGCCATGCTTAAAGAGGCTGCCATAGGAATCGCAGTTATGTCGCCTGAAGGACTTGCCATCGAAGCGCTCAACGCTTCTGACCTGCTTCTTCCCAATACGACCAGTGCCCTGGAGCTGCTCAACAAACCAGTGCGGATTATCGCCAGCCTTCGAAAATGACCTCTTCAAACCCACGTCCCCCACAAACACCATCCGATTTTTCTCAACAAACGCGCCCTACACGCGCCCAACGTCGACGTGCGCAAAGACAAAAAAGAATGCCGAGAAGTGTGGAGGGCCGCTCAAAGCTACTCCAGAATCTTGTCCAGCGGGCTTATCCTTCTTATGAATTCTTTATTTTTGCCCTCCTTTGCGGAGCGATTTTGGGATTGGGTTACCTGCTTGATTCGCAAGCCTTCCTCGTTTTTGGAATTTTGATGGCGCCGCTTATGACACCTTTGGTTGGGATGACTCTCGCTACGGTCAGCGGAATGTCAAATTTCTTCTTTAAAACGCTGGGCGCATTTATTATAGGAATTATTTTTATCTTTCTCACGGGCGCCTTAGCCGGTTTTGCCGCCCGCGTCTGGATGCCGCTCACACTTACTCAAATATTCGTTCACTCCCGTTTATGGTGGACTGATCTGGTCGTTTTGGCCTTGGGATCGATCCTGCTGGCAGCGTCTTTTGTCCGCTCTGAGAAAAAACCTTTTTTACCAAGTGTGATAGTCGCTTACGAACTCTTCCTGCCGCTAAATGCAGCCGCATTTGGTCTTGCAAGTGGGCTTACTCATATTTGGCCCCAAGGCATTTTAGTCTTTGCCGCTCATTTGGCATGGGCAATGTTCTTCGGCGCATTGGCTCTCTTCTTTTTAGGGTTTCGACCAACCAGAGCCTCCGGATGGATTTTTAGTGCACTAATCTTGCTCCTCCTCTTTGGCACATTGGGGAGCCTGCTTACGCCGGGAACAAATCCGACGCCCTCAATCGGAGACCTGCCCACGGCCTCGCCCGTAGTACTTATGATCGGAACCCCGACGGATGCTCCCGTTATGGAGATTCCCTCCTCTAAGACTCCTGCCCCGACTGCTTCCTCCACAGAAAAACCCGTGGCAAGCGCGACGTTGAGCTTGCCACCCTCCCCAGGCATCACCTTAGAGCCGACCTTAACCCCCACCTCGACACTGACACCACATCCCACCCCGTTATATGCGCGGATTACAGCCAGCAGTGGCGGAGGGGCGTATCTGCGTCGTGAACCGGGTGGTCCGGTGATCATTACTCTTGATAATAATGAACTGGTGCAAGCACTGACGGCTCCGCTAGTCTATGACGGTATCCCCTGGGTACAGGTGAAGGTCGTACGCAGCGAGCAAAGTTTTGAAGGCTGGATCATTCAATCTGTTCTAAAAACTGCCACTCCCTCTCCGGAGTGGTAGGAATAATATGTCGTTGCGAGCATCTTTATGCGACGCAATCTCCTTCAGACTGTGTTGGAGATCGCGTCGCCGACAAGCATAGGCTCGCGATGACATAATCTTTTAATTTTTTACGGAGTATCAACATATGCCAATCCATTTTGGAACCGACGGCTGGCGTGCCGTTATCTCAGATTCATTTACCTTTGCCAATTTACGCATGGTCGCACAGGCTATCGCGGATGCTGTCGCTTCCGGGCAATTTGACAAAAAAATCAATGGCTCTCCCGAGCCTGACCTAAAGAAAATCGTGGTCGGATTTGATACTCGCTTCCTTTCTGATCGTTACGCGGGTGAGATTTCACGCGTATTAGCCGCAAACGGCTATACAGTGCACCTGACCCATGCAGATGCCCCCGGTCCCGCTGTATCTTTCGCGGTGAAAGATCTGAATGCCGTTGCGGGGATCATGCTGACTGCATCTCATAACGCGCCTCGATATAACGGAATTAAACTCAAAGCCTCCTATGGCGGTTCGGCCCTGCCAATGCAGTGTCGACGCGTGGAAGTCTATATCAACGACAACGAAGAACGCGCCCGCGGCCCTAACCTGATGAGTTTCTCCGAAGCCCGCGATTTGGATTTGATTAAAAAATTCAACCCCATGCCTGCATATTATGAGCATCTTCGCACGCTGATTGACTCTGATCTGATCGCCGACAATCCCCAGAATGTTGTCGTCGATTCAATGTATGGCTCCGGGCGCGGTGCGATTAAAGGTTTCCTGCAGGGAACGGGGTGCGAAGTGGCTGAGATTCGCCATGACCTAAATCCAGGATTTGGTGGCATTCATCCTGAACCAATTGGCGCAAATCTAGACGCGCTGGCCAGCGCGGTCAGCACCGGCATGGGGGATTTCGGTCTCGCCACCGATGGCGATGCAGATCGTATCGGTGCAATGGATGGACGCGGTAATTTCGTTGACCCGCATAAGATCATGGCTTTGGCGCTGAAACACCTCGTCGAAACACGCGGTATGACAGGCGCGGTTGTGCGCACAGTTTCCACCACACGGATGATCGATCGTCTTGCCAAACGTTATGGATTAAAAATCTACGAGACCCCGGTTGGCTTCAACCACATTGCCGATTATATGATGAGCGAAGATGTGCTCATTGGCGGGGAAGAATCAGGTGGCATCTCCTTTAAAGGGCATATCCCTGAGGGTGATGGAGTCCTGATGGGTCTGTTGATCGTTGAGATGGTCGCAGCAGCCAAGAAGCCTCTTTTCGATATGGTCGAAGACCTGCTTGCCGATGTTGGCCCGGCGCATTATCAGCGCACGGATCTGCGTTTGAAACGTCCCGTCGAAAAAGCTGAAATGACAGAATTTCTCACCAAGCAGGCGCCAAAAGAAATTGCCGATCAAAAGGTGGTTGAAGTCAGCGCCAGCGATGGGGTGAAATATATCCTTGCTGATGACTCATGGTTGCTAATCCGCCCATCTGGTACAGAGCCGGTTTTGCGGGTCTACGCCGAAGGACGCAGCGAGGCAACCGTTCAAGCGCTGCTGGAGTATGGCGAGACGGTTGCGGAATCAGTTGTTTAGAATCCCACAAAGAGACACGGAGAGTTATTTGAGCCCATCTTTGTGCTCCTTCGTGTCTTTGTGGTGAACCTTTTGAACAAACCCTCCTACCCACTCGCCATAGCCGAAGCTCTGCTCGTCAACCTGATCTGGTCCTCCTCTTTCATCATTGTCAAAATAGCGCTCTCAGATTTGGGGCCCCTGACTATTGGCGGGCTGCGTTATTTTATCGGCGCGTTATTATTGCTCCCCTTTATGCTGCGCGTGAAAGGCGCACCCATTTCAGGAAAAATGTGGGCTTGGCTTCTACTGATCGGGATCAGCCAATATGCTGTAGCCAACGGGGCCCTCTTTTGGTCGCTCGAATATCTCCCCGCCACAACCGTCTCATTTTTGATGGGATCGATCACGATTACCACGCTGATCGTCGGCATTATCTGGTTAAAAGAAATTCCCAGCAAAATGCAAACAATCGGGATCCTCATCACGCTGATTGGTGGATGGCTATTCTTCGCCAATGGCTTCCAAGCCGGCGAGATTCTCGGCCTGATCATCTTTGGAATAGGGCTGATCGGCTTCACCGCTTTTGGCATTCTCAGCCGGAAATTCGCCCTTGCGGGGACGGTTACTACGCTCAGGCTGACGGCCATACCCCTCGCGCTGGGAGGGGCGATCACGCTCCTCGTCGCGATTCTGCTGGAGGGGGCTCCCTCCGCTCCGCCCGCCACCTGGGGCTTGATCCTCTTTCTGGCAGTTGTGAATACGGCGATCGGCTACGCCCTATATAACCATGCCCTGCAAGTTTTGCCTGCTTTCCAAATGAATATCGCCCTGAGCCTGACCCCGGTCTGGACCGCGATCTTCGGTTATTTCCTGCTCGATGAGCGGCTGGTACCGGTGCAAATTCTCGGAATCGCGGTAGTGGTATCAGGCGTGATTCTGGTGCAGGTGAGAAAAAAAGACCCTTCACCACAGAGCACACAAAGCTGACAAAGAAAAACTTAAAAATCTCTGTGCTCACTGTGGTCTCAGTCGCATAAGATAAAAAGACCCAGCTCCTAAGCGGAGCTTCCGACAGGAAGCGCAGTCGAAGGACGCCGTACGCAAACACCGCTCTTATCCATTCGGGCGCAGGTCGACTACGTACTTCGCATTCGCTCAGCACTCCGCTCAAAGACTGGACAAAGGAAAAACCACATGACAACACAAAACTTCCCCCACCCCACCGTCGGTGCGTTGATCTTCAACCCTGAGGGCAAAATGCTGCTGGTACGCACACATAAATTCCACGACAAATACGTTGTGCCAGGCGGACATATCGAGGTCGGCGAAAAGATGACCGATGCCCTCATCCGCGAGGCCAAAGAGGAGACCGGGCTGGATGTTTATGACCTGGAATTCATCTTCTTTCAGGAATTCATCAAGGATGAATCCTTCTGGAAGAAGATGCACTTCATTTTTTTCGACTTCGCCTGCAAAACGGATTCGCGTGAAGTGACACTGAACGATGAGGCCCAATCCTATGTCTGGGTCACGATGGAAGAGGCTTTAGCTTTACCAATTGATGCCTATACTGGGAATGCCATCCGTGAGTTGATGAGGCAGCGTGGGTAGCACACAAAGAACGCGAAGAAAAATATAAAAAGAAGGGAAAACAAGTATAATAAAACCATGAAACGTGAAGAACTATTCTCTTTAATTAAGGAAAATCGTGCACATTTAACCATACTTGGTGTCAAATCTTTGTCTCTTTTTGGCTCTGTTGCGCGCGGAGAAGCAAGAGAAAATAGCGATGTAGATATGCTCGTTGAGTTTGAGGGGAAGGTTACCTTTGACCGTTTCATGGATACAAAATTCTTCCTTGAAGATTTACTGGGGGTTAGTGTGGATTTAGTGATGCCTCAAACTCTCAGACCGCAAATTAAACCCTATATTATGCAGGATTTAATCCATGTCGCGTGATGAGGGGATGTATCTTAACGATGTTCAAAACTCCTGCAAATTAGTCATCAGTTTTACAGCAGAAATGAACTTTGATGAATTCATCCACGATGATCGCACATATCATGCCACCTTACGACTTTTAGAAATTATTGGTGAAGCCATCAAGCATATTTCAATAGATACAAAGACTCGCTTTACCTACGTCAAATGGCGAAAAATCGCTGGTTTTAGAGATATTGTGGCCCATCATTATTTTGGGGTCAGTGACGAGATTGTTTGGGATGTTGTACAAAATGAAGTTCCGCTTTTAGCAGAACAAATTGAAAAGATCATCGCTGAGGGTTGAAAATAGCTAGGGCATTTCCAATTGATGCATTTATGGGGAATGCGATCCGTGAGTTGATGAGGCAGCGTGGGTAGCACACAAAGAAAACAAAGAGGCACTAAGCTTTTTCCGTTGCGACACTTTGTGTCCTTTGTGTTAAAAATCCTGTTCTTCTCCGTTCAGCCTCGGTAAATTATCTCCCCTCTGTGCTAAAATTGGCTCCATGAAATCTCGTCTGAACTATCTCTATTTCCTTGCCTTCCTCCTGGCCGCCGCGCTCCGTTTTTTCGGGCTCGGCGCGATCCCATTAACCGACGGTGAAGCGACCTGGGCATTACAAGCCCTCTCGGTTGCGCAGGGGAGCAAACCATTATTCGGCGGGCAACCTGGGTATATCCTGCTGACCGGCATTCCCTTTTTTCTCTTTGAAAGCAATAATTTCCTGGCCCGTTTCTGGCCTGCTCTCGCGGGCAGTTTTCTTGTTTTTGCGCCAAATTTCATACGCGAGAAACTGGGGGAGAGGACTGCGTTAATTCTCGCCTTTCTTCTCGCTGCTGCACCAGGTTTGGTCGCGGTATCCCGTCAGGCAAATGGGACCATGCTCGCGCTCACCTGCATCGTTTTTGCCTGGATCGCCTGGCAGAAGAATGAGCTAAAGTGGTCCGGTATCTTCGCAGGGATTGCCCTGCTCGGTGGTCCCGCTGTCTGGATGGGATTGCTCATTCTGGGGTTGACCTGGGCCCTGGCCCAGAATCTCCTCCCCGCAAAAGATGTTGGAGAATCGGAGGCAAGCCCAGGTGACGAGCGTAATCGCAGAGACGATCTCAAGGTTGCCGCGCTTTACACAGGCGGGACAATTCTTCTCGTCGGGACACTCTTCCTTCTTTCCCCCAGTGGACTTAGCGCCTGGTTTTCCTCACTGATCGATTACCTGCGCGGCTGGCGTTATTCATCCGGTGTGCCCATCTTACGGATGCTGGGCGGGTTGATCGCCTATTATCCCTTCGCCCTGCTTTTCGGCATCGCCGGTATCTGGCGCGGATTGACAGAACGAGATTCTGTGAGTATCGCACTTAGTCTGTGGGCGGCAACCGCGCTCATTTTGGCTGTTATTTACCCTGCTCGCCAGGTCAGTGACCTGATCTGGGCCGCCCTGCCGCTCTGGATTTTGAGCGCAAAAGAGATCAACCCTCACCTGCGACTACCCGCTTATGACCGTAACGAAACCAATGGTGTTTTTGCTCTCACCATCATTTTATTAAGTTTCGCCTGGATCAATCTCGCTGGTGCGGGGATCTTACCTGGCAATGCAGAAATCACCTCCAACCGCCTGATTTTACTGGGGGGCTCGGTGGCCTTACTCATCTTAAGTCTTGCGTTGATCGCCTTTGGCTGGTCCCTGGAGACAGCGACCCTCGGAGGAACCTGGGGGACCGCACTGATGTTGGCTCTTTATACCCTCGGCGTGGCGTGGGGATCAACAGGATTACGCACCCCAAAGGGTGTCGAACTCTGGGACTCCGCCGCGCGCGTCCCTCAGGCTGGCTTGCTGCTCGAGACAATCGAACAAATTTCGACCTGGTCTCGAGGCGATGCGCAAACCCTCAATATTACCGTCAACGGAGTCAATTCTCCCGCCCTGCTTTGGGTGCTTCGCAATCATAACGCGGAGGAAAAATCAGCGCTTGATTTTATGACATCCCCCGAATTGGTGATCACCTCCGAAGTTGGAAACCCGGAATTAGCCTCCTCCTATCGAGGGCAAGATTTTGTCTGGCGAAAAAACACTGATTGGACTTCAGCAACCAACTGGCCGAAATGGCTGGTTTTGCGTGAACTTCCACAAATCTCAGAACGAATAATTTTCTGGGCAAGAAACGATCTGTTTTTTGACAGTCAAAATCAGGGAGCAGAAGCTGGCATCCAGGATTCATTTGAAGATAGCGATCAACAAGAATAAGAAACCAATGAAACAATCCCCTCCCAAGATCATTGCCCTCGATGGCCCCGCGGCCTCCGGAAAATCAACCGTTGGCAGCCGGGTGGCTGATGCCCTTGACTACCTCTTCTTTGATACAGGCGTCATGTACCGCGCCGTGACCTGGATGGCGCTGGTACGCAAAATCGACATCCATGATGAAAATGCGGTCACCACATTAACTGAAGATACACCCATTGACGTGCGATCAACCTCCCAGGTGGATGGCCGCGCTTGCGATGTTCTTGTTGAAAACGAAGATATCACCTGGCAAATCCGCCGCCCGGAAGTGGACGCAAATGTTTCAGTGGTCTCGGCCTATCCAGGGGTACGTGCTGCACTCACCGTTCAGCAGCGCCGGATTGGAAAACGTGGCAAGGTCGTCATGGTTGGGCGCGATATTGGGACCGTTGTCCTCCCTGAAGCCGACCTGAAGATTTATCTTGATGCCTCTGCCGAAAAGCGCGCCCGCCGCCGCTACGACGAGATCATCGCCCGCGGTGAAAAAGCGGATTATGCTGAAATCCTGCAAAAGGTCATTCAACGAGATCATATTGATACCACGCGCGATATCGCTCCGTTAAAGCCCGCCGAAGACGCCATCATCCTTAATTCCGATCAGCTCAATGAAGATCAGGTCTTTGAGAAAATCATGGCATTGTGCGCATGAACGAATATCAGATTCCCACCAGAATAAAAATTGCACGCCCAATAATCAAATTCCTTCTTCGCAGCATCTTCCATCTGCTTTCACCAATCACCATCGAAGGCAAGGAAAATATTCCCTATGGCAAACCGTATATCGTGGCAATGAACCATGTCTCTCTCTTTGATCCGCCCTTTATCACCTCCTTTTGGCCCGAAATGCTCGAAGTGATAGGCGCCCAAACTGTATTTGAAAAACCTGGGCAGAGAGAATTACTCAAATCCTATGGCGTGATCCCTGTTCATCGCGGTAACTACGACCGCGCATTACTTGATAAACTTTTCAGCGCAATCAGTTCTGGTCGGCCTTTGTTGATCGCACCAGAGGGGGGGCGATCACATGAAACTGCGATGAGAAGGGCAAAACCCGGGGTGGCATATATCTTTGAAAAGGCGAAGGTTCCCATCATCCCCGTAGGGATCATCGGGACGACCAGCGATTACTGGAAACATGCCAAACGAGGCAAACGCCCGCCTCTCACACTGCGAATCGGAGCTCCTTTCAATTTGCCACCGAGTATCAGCAAGGGTAAAGACCGGCACGCATCCCGCCAACTCAACTCCGATTTGGTTATGTCGCATATTGCCAGATTATTGCCCGAAGAATATCGCGGCGTCTACGCTGAAAACGCAGTTGAGCATCAATAAAGGAAATTCCAAGGAGATAATTAATGCCCTCCACCAAACCCACAATCGAGATCAATAAAAATATCCTCGAAATGGAATATGCTGTTCGAGGCCCCATTCCCCAGCGAGCGGCAAAGCTGAAGAGTGAAGGTAAAAAAATTATTTCCTGCAATATCGGCAACCCGCAAGCCTTGGGGCAAGCCCCAATGACCTACTATCGACAGGTTCTCAGCCTCGTTGAAGATCCTTCCAAAATTGCCCGTGAACGAGAGCTTAAAAATATTTTTGAAGCATCCCCCTTCAGCAAACTCCAGGATGAAGATTTTATTTCGGAAGATATTCTGGCCCTTAGCGAAAGCATCCTGGCCAAAACAGAAAAAGGTGTCGGGGCCTATACCGAAAGCAAAGGATATCTTTTTGTACGAGAAGCGGTTGCGGATTTTATTAACAGGCGAGATGGATTCTCGTCTGGGAGCGGCCTGGCTGCTAACCCCGAAAATATCTTTCTCACCGATGGGGCCAGCGATGGGGCAAAACGGATCCTCAATTTGCTCATTGCAAAAAAAACAGATGGGATCATGATCCCCATCCCCCAATACCCACTTTACTCTGCCTCGGTCAAAATGTACGGTGGTGTACAGGTTAATTATTATCCGAACGAAGATCAAGACTGGGCATTGGGGAGAGAAGAGCTTGAGAATTCCCATGCCGAGGCCGTAGCCGAAGGGGTGAATGTCAAGGCGATCGTGGTCATCAACCCCGGCAATCCGACCGGGGCGATTCTGGACGCTGCGAGCATTCATGAAGTGCTTTCATTTGCCAAAAAACATGGTCTGGCGATCATTGCAGATGAGGTCTACCAGGAAAATCTTTATGGCGGGGAATTTGTCTCCTTTGCCAAAGCACTGGGTGATGAAAAAAGCGTGCCCATCTTTAGCCTGCACAGCATCTCAAAGGGATTTTATGGCGAGTGCGGGCATCGTGGCGGCTATCTCGAAGTGCGCAATCCGCCTCAAATTGCGGGAACAGAGCTTAATTTTGTAGATCTCCTCCTGAAACAAGCTTCTGTCAGCTTATGCGCAAATACGGTTGGACAAATTATCACTTATCTGATGGTCAGCCCCCCTGAGGCAAGGAATACTGAACATAATAACTTCATCGCCGAAAAAGAAAAGATCCTTGGGGAACTCTATGAAAAGGCAACGATGATCCGTGAGGCCTTCAAGGAAATGGAGGGTGTCGAAGTTTTTGGAAAAACAGGGGCGATGTACCTTTTCCCCCGCCTGAATAAATTGCCTGCCGGAACAGATGATTTTGATTACTGCATGGCCCTTCTCGAAGAGACCGGTTTATCCACGGTCAATGGCTCTGGCTTTGGACAAAAAGAGGGTACATATCATTTACGAATTGCCTTCCTGCCCTCCAAGGATTTACTCACAGAGGTCTTGCCCGAGTGGATTGCTTTTCATAATAAATATGTAAACAACTAAATGAGCATCCATAAACAAACTCCTGTTTTTTTTTACCACAAAGTCACAAAGGACACAAAGAAAGTCTTCATGGCCACAGAGAAAAACTTTGCCCGCACTTTGCGCAGGCACACGTGTGCGCTCAGTGTC
>NZ_CEYOSI010000043.1:14727-19280 GCF_982879505.1 Candidatus Desulfolinea nitratireducens | reverse complement strand
CTCCTTGACCTGATTTTAGCTCGTTATCGACTACAGAACTGCGTAACATGAGTTAATACAGAATCATTAAAGGATGTACTGGAGAGCGCCGGTTATGATTCTGATAAAAAGACTCTCTTTATCTGGGAAGGGGTCAGCTATTATCTCGAAGCCGATTCTGTGGATGCAACGCTGGGCTTTGTACGTGATTTCTCTCATCCCGAAAGCTTGCTTGCCTTTGATTACGTTGTTCCGTTAACAGATGAGAATGCTGATGCTTTTGGAGTGGCTGGTTTCTTCGAAACGATGAAGAAAGAACATGGCGACGAAGCACTCCTCTTTGCGATTGATGAGGGCATAGCGGAATCCTTTTTGGCAGATCGCGGATTGAAAATGATCGACCATTTAGACAATGAAGAGATCGAAAAAAAATTCCTGACAGATGAGAATGGTTCCCTGATCGGGTCAATGACAGCCCATTTTAGATTTGTATCGGCTTCGCCAAAATAAGAAATCTCCGCCCTCTCCCTCAGGGAGATGGTACATAACCCTTTACGCCTAAGTTATATTTCTTTTGAAATTACCCCTTTTTCAAAATAGCGCCTGTCTCACCGAGAACATCAAAGACCCGATCCGCTATTTCAACGGTGGCAGACCCAAGTCCACAGGCGGGTGCGACTAGACTGCGGGAGGCGAATTCATCCGGGTGGATGGTGATTCCACGTTTCGCAGCCTTCTCGGAGATCAACTTGATCCCGTCTTGCAATTTTTTCGCCAGCGATTGGGGCGTCTCGTTAAATATCTGCTCGTTATTCGGGATCAATCCCCAGCAGATTGCCCCGCCACGATCCAGAAATCCCCGCAATTCCACAGGGTAGAGCGCCAGATTTTCGATAAAACTATAGGCATCCAGATTGAGGATATCGACTTGCGTACCAAGCAGCACCCCCCAATCGGTATTACCGCAGCAGTGAGTTCCGGTGATCGCCCCGGCGGTATGCAACGCCTCGTAGACTTCGTCCAGCCAAATGATGACCTGCTCTTTGCTCAAGCTGACATAAGCCGAGCCGAAGGAGGCCATATAAGGCTCGTCTACAAAGAGGATCACTTGCTCGCTGATATTTTTCAATTGGCTCACCTGCCAACGGGCATTGAAAGTCATATGCTTGATGAGCACATCCACCAGCATTTCGTTATATAAACAGGCCCGCCCATCCTGATCGGTGACGGTAAGACCGAAGCTGATCGGGCCCATCACCTGCCCTTTAACATATGTGGATGAATAGGATTTAAGCGAGTCGAGTAATGCGTAAAATCCCTGGGCGTAGTCTGGGTGCAGCGCAAATGCATCGGTATTATCGTCAATAATGGATTGATAAAAGCTTTCCAGTTCTGCATCAAAATTGGGAGAGCCTGTGTCGATGTGGGCTTTTTCTTTTTCTTCGTCCACAACCGCTCCGGGAAGTGTGGGTGCGTATTGTGTATAAATATTCTCGCGAAAATCACGACGCGTCAGTTGCAGCCAGGAGGGAATATCCAGGAGGGAATTGAGTTGGCTGGTTAGCCTTTCTGCTTCCAAATGCGGCACTGAGCCGACGTGGGTGGTGAGATAATTGAATTCAGGCACCTGCTCTCCTTTAAAGATATTGCGGGTATATAAGGATTATCATAACCTGATCTCACATTCATGGGAATATTTTTCCCGCAAATAACTCTGATTGGAAATAGTGTCAGCATAAAGCAAAAAGTGATGTCACCTCCATCGGCGACACCACTTTTATTTGGCTTCTTTATCCAGTTAGCCCAGTCTGGTATATAGCGATAAGTCTGAATTTATGCTGTTGGGCTTGGCTCAACTGTCCAAACAGGTTGTGGGCGGGTAAATACGTAGGTTGCGATGGCACCCAGATAAGCCAGGTACGCGATCACTTCTGTTAAGGATGGATTGCCGTTATATCCTACAAGAGCTTTCAGCAATAAACCAATTTGACCTTTATCACTAAGAATAGGGTTGATATCCCAGACATGTTCAATTACTGAAGGAATAATGCCTGCTTCATTAAGTTCATGAACGCCATAGCCAACCAGGCCAGCCGCAAATATGATCAATAAAATATTTGTGACTTTGAAGAAGCTTTTTAGATCAAGCTTACGGGTTGAGCTGAAGAGGAATAACCCCAGAACGGCTGCACCAGCTAGACCCAGAACCGCTCCCAACAGGGTTTGAACCGGGCTGGCTGTTTGTTGAACTGCCAGGAGGAAAAGAGCCAATTCAATTCCTTCGCGAAAAACGGCAAGAAAAGCTAAGATAAAGAGCGCCTTTTTACCTTTTCCCAGCGCCGCCTCTTTTGTCTGCTTTTCAATCTCTGTTTTAAGATTATCGGCTGAATTATGCATCCAGAAGATCATCCAGGTCAACACCCCGGCTGCCAGTAACATGGCGACACCCTCAAAGATTTCCTCGCTGCGGCCTTCAAATTCCATGCCAAGCAGGTTGAGCAGTATTGCAGCCAACAGGCTTGCAAGAGCAGCAATTCCCGCTCCAGCCCAAACAGTCTTGCTTAAATCCGTCCGCTTTAGCTTCACTAAAACACCGAGTACAATCCCAATGATGAGAGCTGCTTCGAGACCCTCTCGTAACGATAAAAGTAAACTTGCCAACATTATTGCCTCCAATAAAGTATGGGTAGCTCTTTCTTGCCTGCCCAATTTGATTGTGTTAAAATGGACTTAGCCATTTCTTATAGCAAACGTTAGTATACACTAACTTTTATTATAATCTCAATATAACTATTATCACAAGCCCCGGGTGAGCTATGTCACAACCTGAAAAATTCAAAAAAGCTTCACGACCTACCCCCACCATCGAAGATTATTTGATGACGATGCATGTCATGGAGCGTGATTTCGGTGAAATAGTTGCTGCTCGCCTGGCCGAACTGATGGGCGTTGCTCCGGCCACCGTGACCATGACTTTACGGCGTATGGGACGAGACAAATGGATCACTGGCCAGAGTCGCAGAGAAATCCATCTTACTGAAACCGGACGTGAGGCGGCCTATTCGGTAATCCGCCGTCATATGCTGACCGAATGGCTCCTGGTGAAAATTTTTAAACTGCCTATTTTTGAAACGCATGATGAGGCGCATCATATCGAACATGCGATCTCCCCCAAACTTGAGGAGCGGATGATTGAAATTTTGGATAACCCAAAATTATGCCCACATGGCAACCCATTTCCCGGGCATGAGGACCTAACTAAAGATTGGGTACCCTTGATTGAAATCCCTGTTAGCCAAGAAGTTATAATCCGCAGGATTCATGAATTTGTGGAAGATAACCAGGATCTGCTTGGTTTCCTTGGGAAAAACAGGATTGCGCCCGGCCAAAAAGCACAAGTGGTGGAAATTTTACCTTTCAACAAAACCTTGACGATTGAAATCGAGGGCAGCCCTGTCACACTTGGTTCTTCCACAGCCGAGCATATTTTTGTAGAATTCCCCTCTCCATAAAATCAAAGAGTGTGTCGCAAAATCTCCGCATAAATTCGGAGATTTTGTCATCCACAGTTATCTTGCATTAGATCATGCTTTTACCAACAATTAGAACTGCCATGGGGAATTTCGGATTGTTGTAGAAATCAGAATCCAGTATACTTCCAAGCTCGGCTGGCAAAACAGGCGACCCATTCTTTTTTTTATATTTCTGGCGGGATTCAAAGGAGTACCCACGACCAACATGCGACCCAAAATTAATACCTGGTTGGCCAAAAGGACCAACGTCTTTTACGGCTGGATCATCCTGCCTATCTCTACCCTGGCGGCTTTCTTCACCAGCCCTGGCCAGACTTATATGGTATCGGTCTTCAACCCCTCCTTGCGGGAAACGCTCAATCTCAGCCTGACCCAGCTTACTGGTGCCTATATGTTCGGCACGGTTCTGGCCTCCTTACCCCAGACCTTTATCGGCCAGATGGCTGACCGGATTGGCATTCGCAAGGCGCTCTTTATTATTGCCAGTTTATTCAGCCTGGCCTGCGTATTCATTTCCCAGGCCAATTCTTTGCCGATCTTATTCCTGTCTTTTTTCTTTTTGCGGATGCTCGGTCAAGGTGCGCTGGAATTGCTCTCTGTGAATATGTTGCCAATGTGGTTTCGGGATAAATTAGGTTCTGTCTCCGGAATCAAAAATGTGGTTGTCAACCTGATGATTAGTGTGGTCCCCGTAAGTATTCTCGCACTAATCGGTGTGGTCGGCTGGCGAAGGACCTATATGATAGCTGGTGCCAGTGTATTCCTGATTCTGATTCCAATTGTTTATTTTTTCTATATCAACCGTCCTGAAGAAATCGGTCAGACCATCGATGGGAATGGTTCGTCAAATGGCCTGCAACCAGTAAATTCTAAGATCCCAGAGAATGAATTCAATCTCAAAGAAGCCATGCGTACACGTGCTTATTGGATTTTGACTCTCTCCTGGTTTGCCTGGGCGGCCATTGCGACCGCGATCACCTTCAACCTGCTACCGATATTCACCGCCAAGGGCCTGACTGAAGGGCAGGCTGCAGCCAGTTT
>NZ_CEYOSI010000043.1:8597-14627 GCF_982879505.1 Candidatus Desulfolinea nitratireducens | reverse complement strand
TGCTACCGATATTCACCGCCAAGGGCCTGACTGAAGGGCAGGCTGCAGCCAGTTTTACAATTCTGATGGTTGTTTCTGCTGTATTCCAGATCGTGGGCGGGGTGATTGCGGATCGCGTAGAACTGCGCTGGATGGCATTTGGTGCGCTGGGACTCTATGCACTTGCCATCGGCGCGCTGATCAGCGTACCGGTAACTTCGGTTATTCTGGTCTATACACTCATCCTGGGGTTTGCGCAGGGATTGTGGGGTGGTCTGGGCAACACCGTTTGGGTGCGTTATTTTGGACGTGAACACCTGGGGAAGATTCGGGGCAGCGTCTGGACCGCGGCTGTGGCCGGCAGTAGTATCGGTCCTTTCCTGATGGGAATCTCATTTGACCTGAGCGGGGATTTCTTTATCTCCCTGGCCGGATTCGCTGTGGTTCTCTTTGGTCTGGCCATCGCCGGGCTCTGGGCAACGCCACCAGAGAGAAGCGGAGCTAAGGCTTAGGCTATAATCCGATTTAGGGGCAATACAGGTTGTATTGAATAGACCTCTTGCATATGTGCTCCCGGCGGCGGCCCCGCCGCCGCCCTAAAGAATGCGATGCAAAGGACGGCGGCTAGAGCAGTGTCAAAAAGGGACTTTTACAAGAAGTCTAATATATTTTCCAAAATATTTTTGTTACTGAGTAGAAAAAATGAAATCATCCCGCACAAAACTAATCTTGTTGGGCACTGGCAATCCAAACCCTGATCCGAAGCATTCTGGGCCTTCGTTGATGATCCTTGTCGATGAGCAACCCTATCTGATCGATTTTGGGGCAGGATTAGTCCGCCAGGCTGCTGCACTCACACCAAGATATGGGGGCACGTTGGATGAACTCAAGATCAAGAATCTCACAGTAGCCTTTCTAACCCATATGCACTCGGACCATACGATTGGCTATCCGGATTTGATCCTGACTCCCTGGGTGATGGGGAGAGACAGGCCATTGGAAGTCTATGGCCCCGATGGCATCATAGAGATGACAGAGAATATTCTCAAGGCCTACAGAGACGATATCAAATATCGCTTATATGGACTCGAACCAGCTAATAATCAGGGCTGGCGCGTCAACGCGCACGAGATCAGTGAGGGGCTTGTATACGAAGATGAAAAAATAAAAGCTGAAGCTTTTCTGGTCAAACATGGCTCCTGGCCGAATGCCTATGGCTACCGCTTCACCACGCCTGATAAAGTGATCGTGGTCTCAGGCGATACCGCTCCTTGTGAGAAGATCATCGAGTACAGCCGTGGGGCAGATATATTGATCCATGAGGTCTATTTCAAGAAAGCCTTTGATCAGAAGGATGAGTTCTGGAAAAAATATCATGCGATCAATCATACTTCGACAATTGAACTTGCTGAGCTTGCCAATAAAGCAAACCCCGGATTGATCGTCTTATATCACACTCTCTTTTGGGGAGGCAGCGAGCAGGAAATTCTGGATGAGATCGCAGAAGGATATGGGGGTAAGGTGGAAATTGGCAAAGATTTACAAATTTTTTAGATAACATGCTTGGCAAAACCCTTGACGTATCCCTGGCACAATGCTAAACTCTCGCCCAATATGTACCTAAATCTTGTTCGTCGTCCTCGTCGTAAAACCCTGATACCCCCATTGGGAAGGTCGGGCGTTTGCGCTTGGAATAAGTAGCAACGCACAGAAACACTCTGTTTTACACACAAAGTCCTCCTTTCCACAAGGAGGACTTTTTTTATTTGAACCCTTTTCCCTCACCCGTCCTTACTACGCTCGGACTTCCCTCTCCCGCTTTGCGGGAGAGGGAGAACAAGCGAAGCGAAGCGGGGATGAGGGCAGAAAGGGCAAAAGGAGAAAAAATTAATGACACCTGACCCTACAAACCCGATCAATAAAGTTGTTCTGGCCTATTCTGGCGGATTGGATACCTCCGTCATCGTGCCCTGGTTAAAAGAGAATTATGGCTGCGAGGTAGTCTGCTTCACTGCCGATGTCGGTCAGGGCGCGGAGTTGGATGGGCTGGAAGAGAAAGCCCTTGCCAGTGGCGCCAGCCAGCTCATCGTCAAAGACCTGACCGCCGAATTTGCCAGCGATTATCTGATTCCGCTGATGCGCTCTGGTGCGATCTATGAGCGTAAATATCTGCTTGGCACTTCTGTCGCCCGCCCGATCATCGCGAAATATCTCGTCGAAGCCGCGCATGAAGTCGGTGCGCAAGCCATTTCTCACGGCGCAACCGGCAAAGGCAACGATCAGGTCCGCTTCGAACTGACTGTGATGGCCCTTGATCCGCGTCTCAAAGTGATCGCCCCCTGGCGCGAGTGGAGCATCCGCTCCCGCGAAGATGCCCTCGATTACGCTGCCGCACACGGTATCCCCGTCCCGAATACCAAGAAATCGATCTACAGCCGCGACCGCAATCTCTGGCATATCTCGCACGAGGGCGGCGATCTTGAAGAGACCTGGGTCGAGCCAAATGAGGGCATGTACCTGCTTAGCGCATCTCCTGAAAACGCTCCCGAAGAAGGTGTCTATATCGAAATTGATTTTGACTCCGGCATACCTACCACACTTAACGGAGAAAAACTGACTCCCGCAGCGTTGATCGGCAAACTCAACACCATTGGCGGTGTGCATGGAATTGGCCGGGCCGACCTTGTAGAGAGTCGCCTTGTGGGGATGAAATCACACGGTGTCTACGAAACCCCCGGCGGCACGATTTTGATGGCTGCACACAAAGAGCTTGAATCACTGGTGCTTGACCGCGCCACCATTCAATATAAGGATGTCGTCGCTCTCAAATATGCCGAGTTGCTCTATGACGGCCTTTGGTTCACCCCGCTCAAAGAAGCCATCGATGCCTTTGTTGATAGCACCCAGGGTCCAGTTACGGGCACCGTCCGCCTGAAACTCTACAAAGGCAATATCATCACCGTCGGACGCAAAAGCCCCTTCACCCTCTACCGTGAAGATTTCGCCACCTTTGGTCAGGAAGATGTCTACGACCAATCGGATGCCGAGGGTTTCATTCATATTTATGGATTACCACTCAAAGTGCGCGCGCTAAATAAACTGCCCATCTCTGGCCTCGATATGCCCAAACCGGATTATTCCAGGTTCAAAAGAGATTAACCAGTTCCTGAGCGGAAGGCAAACGAAGTGAGCCTGAAGACGAAGGACGGAATGCAAGAACCGCTCTTCGACTACTCTCCCTACCGGTCGCTCCGCTCAGAGACTGTATGACCAGTCAGACCAGGAGACCATATGACCCTTTGGCACGGACGTTTCTCTCAGAAAACCAACAACGATGCTTTCGCCCTCAACGCTTCGATCTCTTTTGATCAGCGGATGGCAGAGCAGGACGTGCGCGGCAGTCTCGCCTGGGCAGAAGCCCTCCATAAAGCGAATGTGCTGACCGCTGCGGAACACACCCAAATTCAGGCTGGCCTCCGTCAAATTGAGGCTGAGTTTCAGTCCCTGGCATTTACCTTCAACCCCGACGACGAGGATATCCACACCGCCGTGGAACGTCGTCTCGGTGAGATCATCGGCCCGCTGGCGGGCAAACTCCATACTGGACGCAGCCGCAATGACCAGGTCGCGACCGATTTTCGGCTCTGGCTGCTCGACCATATCCCTGCGCTTGATGCCGCGCTGAACGAGCTTCAATCCGCGCTCGTTGAACGCGCAAAATCCGACTTATCCCCTCTCTCCTCGGGAGAGGGCTGGGGTGAGGGTGCAATCATCATGCCCGGATATACGCATCTGCAACGGGCGCAGCCGATCTTGCTCAGTCATTGGTGGCTCTCCCATCTGATGCCCCTAAAACGGGATCAAGCCCGATTGGCGGAGATGACTCGCCGCGTCGCTATTATGCCCCTGGGGTCGGGTGCGCTGGCTGGTGTTCCCTATCCGATTGACCGAATCGCTTTGGCCGAATCGCTGGGATTTGATGCCCCCTCCTCCAACAGCCTCGACGCTGTATCCGACCGTGATTTCGCCGCTGAATTTCTCTTTGTCGCCGCACTGATCGGCACACACCTGAGCAAACTCGCTGAGCAAATGGTTTTATTTACCAGCGCAGAATTCGGCTTCTTCGAGCTGGACGACGCCTTCAGCACCGGTTCAAGTTTGATGCCCCAGAAAAAAAACCCCGATCCCTTCGAGTTGGCGCGGGGCAAAGCCGGGACACTGCTCGGGTATTTGACGGGGTTGATGGCGACGTTGAAAGGGCTGCCCTCGACTTATGACAAGGATTTGCAGGAAGATAAGGTGCCCGTTTTTGCAGCCTTCGATACCTTGATCGCGATGCTGCCCGTGCTAGCGGGTGCGCTCCAGACCCTGACAGTGAACCCCGCGCGGATGGAAGCCGCGATTGACGCCAGCATGATGGCAACCGATCTGGCAGATTATCTCGTGGCGCGCGAGGTGCCATTCAGAGAAGCACATGCCATCAGCGGAGAAATTGTCCGCGCTGCTATTAAAAAAGGAAAACCGCTCGATGCCCTCTCGCTGGTTGAATTTCAGAAAGTCAACGCGGTCTTTGATCAGGATGTCTATCAGGTTTTTGATGCACAGTCTTCAATTGCAAAACGCGCGGCCTTTGGTGGCACTGCCCCAGATGCAGTCAAAGCGCAGATTGAACGCGCAAAGGAAGAATTAAAGCGTGAAAAGTGATACGTGACGAGTGATTGTTCTCACATTTCACTCATCACGTATCACTTCAGAACAATCAAACAAAGAATTACCAAACCAACCAACTGCTCAACTAATTTTAAGGAGAACTAATTATGTCTACAAACTGCCCCGAATGTGCCGCCGAATTTGATCTTGATTCTGGTACCGAAGAAAACGAGATCGTCGTTTGCTCTGATTGCGGCGTTGACCTTGAAGTCACTTCCCTCGATCCTGCCACTGTCGTATTAGCTCCGATGGAAGAAGAGGACTGGGGAGAGTAGGGATTCTGCGAATCAGCGAATCAACGAGGCAGCAAAACGTAAAATCGTTGATTCGTTGATTTAGCCGGAGGCACTATGGCCAAACAAAGAAAGATCGGCGTGCTTTACTCTCGGGTGCGTGTCGAAGAAAAATGGATTTTCGCTGTTCTTGAGCAGCGCGGCATCGACTATGACCGTCTAGATGATCGCAATATCTCCTTTGATCTGAATGACCCCGATCCGTGGCTGAAATACGACGCCATTCTTGAACGCAGCATCAGCTATGCGCGCGGACTCTATTCCACACGGATTCTCAACGCCTGGGGAATCCCTACCGTCAACACCGCCCTGGTCGCCGAGGTTTGCGGCAATAAGCTGGCAACTGTCACAGCCCTGGCAAGTGCCAAGGTACCTCAACCGGAAACCAGAGTCGCCTACACAGTGGAAGCCGCGCTTGAAGCGATCGAAGAGATGGGATATCCCATCGTGCTGAAACCGATGGTCGGCTCATGGGGAAGGCTGCTGGCAAAGATCAACGACCGCGATGCCGCCGAGGCCGTTCTCGAACATAAATCTGTCCTGGGCTCCTACGAACACTCGATTTTTTATATCCAGGAATATATCGATAAACCGGATCGCGACATCCGCGTTTTGGTTGTCAACGATGAGGCGGTTACCGCCATTTACCGCCACTCCCCGCATTGGATCACCAATACCGCACGCGGAGGTCAGGGAGAAATTTGCCCGCTGACACCTGAGCTGACGAAGATCTGTCAGGATGCGGCGCGCTCCGTTGGGGGTGGTTTGCTGGCTGTGGATATTATCGAGCATCCCGAGCGCGGCTATTTGGTCAACGAGATCAACCATACGATGGAATTTCACACTGCTGCCCCGACCACAGGTGTCGATGTTCCCAACCTGATCGTTGACTACCTCATGTCAGTTGCAAGACAAGAGATTGAAGTTTTGTAAAAACGTAGTAAGGAATTTAGTCCTTTTCTTATCTAGAGCGACTAAAGTCGTTACTACGTCCAAAGGAATAATTATGATTAAAGTATCCATTATTGGTGGCTCTGGCTACACGGGT
>NZ_CEYOSI010000043.1:6397-8587 GCF_982879505.1 Candidatus Desulfolinea nitratireducens | reverse complement strand
GGGAGCTCTTGCGTTTGCTCATTCCCCATCCAAAAGTTGAAATAGTTCAGGTGACTTCGCGCAAAAAAATGGGCGAATATATTTACCAAACCCATCCTAATCTGCGCAAACAGACCACCCTTAAATTCACCGCGCCCGATGAACTTCTTCCCATAGATATTCTTTTCCTCGCCCTCCCGCATGGGCAGGCGCAGCATAATATCGCCGCATATGCTCAGAAAGCTGAATATATTGTCGATCTTTCGGCAGATTTCCGGCTGCGTGATCCCGAGTTTTATCAGCAATGGTACGGGGAACCTCATGCCGCTCCCGAGTGGCTGGATAAATTTGTCTATGGATTACCCGAACTTTATCGGGACGCGCTCCGCAAAGCGAAATATGTCAGCGGCGTGGGATGCAACGCGACCGCCACAAATTTGGGCTTGCTTCCCCTGGTCAACGCTGGTTTGCTGGACGAAAGTAAACCAATAATTGCCGAGCTGAAAGTTGGTTCATCCGAAGGGGGCGCATCCGTCAACCCTGGCTCACATCACCCCGAACGGAGCAGCACCGTCCGTACCTATGCGCCTTACGGGCATCGGCACACCGCCGAGGTGATCCAGGAAACGGGGCTGGCAGATGTCACTTTAACGATGACCTCTGTGGGTCTTGTGCGTGGCGCGTTGGCGACGGTGCATGGGACTGTCAAAGATGGAGTTGCACTCAAGGATCTGTGGAAATCTTATCGAAGCCTCAGCGCAGCCAATCCCTTCATCCGCATTGTCAAAGAAAGACGAGGCATTTACCGTGTGCCAGAACCGAAGATTTTGGCGGGCTCAAATTACGCCGATCTCGGCTTTGACCTGAACCCCGAAACGGGGCACGTCATCTCGATCTGCGCGATTGACAACCTGATGAAGGGCGCCTCTGGCTCGGCGGTGCAATCGATGAATTTGATGCTCGGTTTCGAGGAAACGCTTGGGCTTGAATTTATGGGGTTACACCCGATATAAATTAAACACGAAGATCACAAAGGTTCTCAAAGAAATACCTTAAAAAATTTGTGCTCCTTCGTGTCCTTTGTGTTTAAAAAAACGGAGAATTTATGACAAACTCAATCATCGTCGTCAAACTCGGCGGCACAGAAGGGGTAGATTTCTCGGGGATCTGCCAGGATGCGGCAAAAATGATTTCTGATGGACAACGCCTCGTGCTGGTCCATGGCGGCTCGGCAGAAGCAAATGCCCTCGGCAAAGCTGTGGGCAAACCGCCCCGCTTCGTGACCTCACCCTCGGGCTATACATCCCGCTACACCAACCGCGAAACCCTCGAAGTTTTTGCGATGGCTGTCAACGGCAAGGTGAATACTTTCCTTGTTGAACAGCTACAGATGTTGGGTGTCAATGCTTTGGGATTAAGCGGCGTGGACGGTGGTCTGCTTAAAGCAAAACGTAAGACTGCCATCCGGATCGTCGAGAATGGGAGGAAGAAAATGCTGCGCGATGACTACACCGGCAAGATCAAAGAAGTGAACGTTTCCTTACTCCAAGCCCTGCTTGATAGTGGTTATACCCCCGTGGTCGCGCCAATGGCGGTGAGCGAAAAAGGCGAAGCGCTCAACGTGGATGCAGACCGTGCCGCGGCCGAAATCGCCGCTGCGCTGAATGCGGATACCTTGCTCCTCCTGACTGCCGTCCCTGGGCTGATGCGTGAATTCCCCGATGAAGGTACGCTCATCAAAGAAATCACCACCGCAGGGTTAGAAAAATCTATCGAGTATGCCCAAGGCAGAATGAAAAAGAAAGTTCTCGGTGCAAGCGAGGCATTGGCAAATGGCGTCAAGCAGGTCATCATCGCAGATGGGCGAGTTGAAAACCCAATCTCGAATGCATTAGCTGGAAACGGAACGGTCATCAAATAATCTAAACACAAAGAAAAACCAATAAACCTTTGTGTTTAGATCGAGGAAGAAATTATGTCAGAAACTCAAAATCTGGAAAACGCGCACACATCCGGCGTTTACGCCAAACGCGATCTCGTCATCGTCCGCGGTGAAGGGGCAACCCTCTATGACGATCAGGGGCGCGCCTATATCGACTGTGTTGGCGGACAAGGCGCGGCGAATCTCGGTCACGCACATCCCACCATTATTGCTGCGCTTGCTGAGCAATCACAAAACCTGATCTCCTGCCCGGAGATGTTCTACAACCC
>NZ_CEYOSI010000043.1:0-6297 GCF_982879505.1 Candidatus Desulfolinea nitratireducens | reverse complement strand
TTGTCCAGGGTGAGGGGGGTGTTCATCCCGGCACAAGCGAATATTTACAGGGAGCCCAGCAACTCTGCCGTAAACACGGTGCCCTGCTCATTATCGACGAAGTCCAAACCGGATTTGGGCGCACGGGTAAACTCTTCGCCCTCGAACATCACGGCCTGCAACCTGATCTGGTGACCCTCGCCAAATCCATGGCAGGAGGCTTTCCCGCAGGTGCGGTCTTGATCGGTGAGCGCGTTGGCGAATTACCTCCCGGCATTCACGGCTCGACTTTTGGAGGGAATCCCCTCGCTGCTGCAGCTGCCCTCGCCGCACTGGAAATACAGGAAAAAGAGCAGCTCCCTCAACGCGCCGCGGAGCTTGGCGAGTATTTTCTTGATGAGCTGAAGAAAATGGAATCACCGCTTATCCGTGATATACGTGGATTGGGATTAATGATCGGGATCGAGATCAAGCAAAAGGTCGTCCCCTATCTCCAAGCGCTGACTGAGCGCGGTGTCCTTGCCCTCCCTGCCGGGATGACGGTTATCCGCCTGTTACCGCCACTGGTGATAAAGCGTGAGCAAATTAATCAGGTGGTGGTCGCATTGAAGGAAGTTTTAGAGTAAAAGATTTACCACAGAGAACACAGAGTTCACTGAGTTTTAAAAACAAGAGAGAAAAAGGTTTTTCTCTGCGCTCTCTGTGAACTCTGTGGTGAAAAAACAAATATGACAACTATAGAAAAAGCACAAACTCTTATCGAACTCGTCAAACACTATAGTCCCTCTGGTCAGGAATCAGATGCAGTAAACTATCTCGTCGGGCGGATGCAGAATTTGGGATTTACGAATGCCTTCAAGGATGAGGCCGGAAACGCGGTTGGCGTGATCGGGGAGGGTGAGAAGCAAATCGTTTTGTTGGGGCATATCGATACGGTTCCCGGGGAGATCCCTGTTCGGGTTGAGCCCTCACCCCCAGCTCCTCTCACTGAGGGAGAAGGGGGCATTTTGTACGGGCGTGGCTCGGTGGATGCCAAGGGACCCCTCTCCGCTTTTGTTGACGCGGTGGCAGGCTTGGGCCATGTACGAGACTGGCAAATCATCGTTATCGGAGCAATTGACGAAGAACGGGATTCTGTTGGCGCGCGCTTTGTTGTCGATCAATATCAGCCTGAGTTTGCAATTATCGGTGAACCCTCCCGTTGGGATCGGGTCACTTTAGGCTATAAGGGCAGCGCAAATGCGAGTTTGACTTCTCGCCGAAAAATGGCACATTCGGCCAGTGGAGAAGAGACCGCTCCCGAGGCCGCTCTTGCACTTTGGGATAATGTGCGAGCGTGGGCTAAAGAATTCAATCAGGGGAAGAATCGCGTTTTTGAAGAGATTTTGCTCTCACTACGTGGATTTGATTCAGGGGATGACGGATTTGAGAGCTGGGCGAGCTTGCAGATTAACGCGCGATTGCCCGTAACCCTCTTCCCCGAGGCCTGGTATTCTCAACTGGAAAAGCTGTCTGCACCCGAAAGTGTCGAACGCGTTGGCTTTGCCATCCCTGCCTATCGTGCCGAGAAAAATACACCACTCGTCCGCGCCTTTCTTAAAGGCATCCGCGCTACAGGTGGCAAGCCAGGTTTTGTAGTCAAAACTGGCACAGCGGATTTGAACATCGTCGCACCGCTCTGGGAATGCCCGGCGATCGCTTATGGGCCGGGGGATTCTAATCTCGATCATACACCTAATGAGCATATTTCATTGGCTGAATATGAGCAAGCTGTGGCTGTTCTCAAGAAGGTACTGGATACACTGGTTCACATGGAATAGCCCTCCTATAAAAGTTAGGGATGGGGGAAATAATTCGTTATAAAGATCTGCCTAGTTATGATAGAATTATATATAATATATAATTCTATCGAGATTTAAACGCTATGACCACTTTACTGGATTCAGAAAATAAATTAGAAAATCTACAACGAAAATCTCTCAAAGAAGAGATTTTTGACGTTTTGCATGGAAAAATCATCGCCGGGGATGTTGCTCCCGGTGACTGGCTCCGTCAGGAAGATATCGCCACACAGCTTGGGGTAAGCATGACGCCCGTCCGCGAGGCGCTGAACCTGCTGGTCTCGGTGGGGCTGGCGGAGCGGGTCCCCTATCGCGGTGCGCGTGTCCCACAGCCAAGCGCTGACGAGATCGCCGATGCTTATAGCATGCGACTTTTGCTGGAGGCAGCCGGAGCCCGCGCTGCAGCCCTTAATCGGGAGCAAGCCCAGGTGGATGGGTTGAAGCGGATCCTGTCCCGGATGAAAGGTCTGCTCTCGCTAGATGACATCTCCGCATTGCGACAGTTATCCCGTCAATTCCACCAGTCGGTGATTGCAATCGGGGGGAATAGTTCGTTGGATAAGCTGTTTGCCATGGTGATGAACTCCTTCCCGGACTGGATGCTCTACGAATACCTCTTCCGTCATACAGAACTGCTGGAACAAAGCCTGATGGATGAATATCAGGAGCATATGCAGTTGGTAGAAGCAATTGAACTTGGAGACGCAGACCTGGCTGAGCGCAGGGCAATCGCGCATATCCGCAATCTGGGAGAGGATTTGGTCGCCTTCCTGGGCATCCCACATGAGGTCCTGGAATCAAAAGCCCGCTTATTGAGTGAGTCTTTTTCTATAAATATGTAACCGAAACGCATCATTTAATTTCTATGAGGAGAAAAATAATGTCACAAGAATTATTCAAAGAAATGGCACAAAGCATCCTGGATGGGGACGATGAAGTTTCAGCAGAGCTGGCCCAAAAAGCGCTGGATGGAGGGATTGATCCCCTGGCTGCCATCACGGATGGTTTTATGCCCGGCGTTAACGAGGTTGGTGATAACTTTGCCTGCGGTGATGCTTTTCTGCCTGAGCTAGTGATGGCTGGGGAGGCCATGAAAGCGGCTATCGCAGTGCTGGAACCAGCCATGATGGCCTCCGGCGTATCGCGCCAGGTTTTGGGCAAAGTGGTCTTGGCAACCGTTGAGGGTGATATCCATGAGATCGGGAAAACTCTGGTTGGGACAATGCTGACCTCGTCTGGTTTCAAAGTTTACGATATGGGAGTGGATGTACCAACCGCTGACCTGATCGCAAAAGCCGAAGAAGTAGGCGCGGATATTATCGGCCTGAGTGCCTTGCTGACCACCACAATGATCAAGCAAAAAGAAGTCATTGATGAAGTTGCCAAACGTGGTTTAAAAGTGATGGTGATGGTGGGTGGCGCACCCGTGACAAAAGAATGGGTCCAAAGAATCGAAGCAGATGGTTATTCAGAAGATGCCATTGGCGCGGTCAGTGTAGCCAAAGAATTGATGGGCCTGTAGGGTTTTATCCATCACCCAACCCCTGCTTCATAAGGGAGAGGAAATCATGGGAGAAAACGATGACAAAAAATATTAAATCAATCACCAACCCCAAGCTTAAGCTTGAGATATTAACGCCGCAGGAAGTGCAGAAAATTCATCATGCCACCCTGCATATCATTGAAAATGTGGGGGTGCGTTTCCCCTCCAGGAGAGCCCTGGAAATTTGGGAAGCTAATGGGGCTACCGTCGATCATGAGAGCATGATCGTGAAAGTTAAGCCACAGATCATCGAAGAAGCGATGAAGAATGCCCCCCCTGCTTATGAACTTGGCGCGCGCGATCCACAGCAACACCTGAATATGGATGGCAACCACGTTTTCCTGGGAACAGATGGTTGCGGCGTCGAGATCATGGATATCGAAACCGGTCAGCGACGTTCTTCAGTATTGAAGGACGCTGGAGATATCGCCCGCATAGCTGATGCGACCGAGGAGATCGCCTTTCATTGGGTGGCCCTCTCGGCACAGGATAAACCAGCTGAGACACGCGGCCTGCACGAGATCAAGACCGTCTGGGAAAACTCCACCAAGCATGTCCAGACCGAGTCTATCTATAACGAAACAGAAGCGCGTGCTGCGATGGAAATGGCGATTGCCGTGGCTGGCAGCAAGGAAGAATTACGCAAGAATCCGGTCCTATCATTGATGCAATGCACCGCCCCTCCACTCGGGCATGATGGCGGCAGTTTGGATGCTGCCCTCGTCGCTGCCGAATACGGTGTCCCGACCGGCTTTATGACCATGTCCTCCTGCCTGACAACTGGCCCGGCCACCATCGCTGGAACACTGGCCGTCGGCAACGCGGAAGTTTTGGCTGTCTCGGCTTTGCTGCAACTGGCTTATCCGGGTGCGCCCATTTTTTATGCGGCCGCGCAAACGGCCTCCGATCCACGCACGGGTGTTTATACAGGCGGCGGGCCAGAAGACTTCCTTTTTGGCGCAGCGACCAATGTACTGGCAGACTTTTATAATATCCCCCTCTCAATGGGATCATTTGCGACTGGGGCGAAGGAACCGAATTGGCAGGCAGGTCTTGAAAACAGTATGTCCACCTTCATGGCGACCATTGCCATGTCCGATATGCTCCTGGGCGCAGGCTTTCTGCACGGAAGCCGGATCTGGTCCTATGCGCAAATGCAGATGGATTGTGAGATATATTCCATCATGCATAAGACGCTGCAAGGAATCGTCGTGGACGATGAAACCCTGGCTCTGGAGGCCATCGCAAAGGTTGGTCCCGGCGGCAACTTCCTGACCCAGAAACATACCCGCAAGCATATGTATGATCTATTCCTTCCAAAATATATGGATCGCCGTCCATATAATGTCTGGGAAGAGAAGCAAGACAACGCGGATGATTGGGCGCTTGAGAGGGCACGCGAGATTTTGTCCACGCATCAGCCAGATACGCTTGACCTGAAAATTTCCGCCGAAATGGCAAAGGTCATTTCTTCACTGGAGCATTAATCCATGCAACCCAAAATTGAACTCCTGACAGAAGATTTGATTGACCGCATCCTGGATGAGGCCTTCCAGCTGCTGATGAAACCCGGCATCAAGGTGCAGTACGCCGAAGCGCGGGAACTGCTTGGTTCCGCCGGTTGCGAAGTAGATGAAGCCAATGAAGTGGTCAAAATCCCCGAGTCAGTGGCGAAAAAAGCACTGGAAACGGTACCCAGCCAATTCATCCTTTATGACCGCGAGGGGAATCCCAAGATCACATATGGCGGCGATCATGTCCACTTTGACCCAGGCTCCTCTGGTGTTAGCATCCTTGATCCCGAAACGCTGGAACATAAACCAGCCTATACGCCTGATTTGGTGCGCATCATCAAAGTTGCTGAAATGCTGCCACAATACGATGCACAATCCACAGCGGTGGTTTGCAATGAGGTGCCCAAGGAAATCGGTGATTTCTACCGACTCTATCTGGTATTGCTGCACTCGAATAAACCGATCGTAACCGGTGCATTTTCAAACGATACATTGCAAACGATGATCGATATGCTGGCAATTTTTGCTCCTTCGACTTCGCTCAGGACAGGCGGCAGTCGTGAAGCCCTGGCTGAAAAACCACAAGCTGTATTCGATGTCTGCCCTTCACCTCCCCTCATCTGGAGCAAGTTTGGCGCAGGCAATCTGATCGAGCTGGCGCGAGCGGGCGTCCCGTCTGAGATGGTCTCCATGCCATTGGCAGGCGCTGCGGCTCCCGTTACCTTGCTTGGCTCGGTTGTGCAGCATGCCGCCGAATGTATCAGCGGCATCACCATCCATCAGCTTGCCAGGGCTGGCTCTCCCATCGTTTGGGGCGGTGCTCCGGCGATCTTTGATATGCGCAAGGGCAGCACGCCCATGGGCGCGATCGAGACCGCCATGATCGACGCCTCCTACGCCCAGGTTGGCAAATCGCTCAATATCCCAACCCATTGTTATCTCGGCGCAACCGAGTCTAAAATCGTGGATGCGCAGGCTGGAATGGAAAGCGGGATGTCAGCACTGGTTGGCGCACTGGCTGGCGTAAATATGATCTCCGGCGCGGGTATGCTGGACTTTTTGGCCTGCCACAGCCCCGAGAAGTTGACCATTGATGCCGAAGCGATTGGAATGGCCAAGCGGATGCTGGAAGGCGTCCAGGTGCGGACCGAGACACTTGCTACCGCTATGTTTGAGGGAATCAACTTCAAAGGCGACTTTCTCAAACAACGCATCACTCGCGAGTTATTTTCTAAAGAACAGTATTTACCCTCTGACATCATCGACCGCGATTCCATCCGCGGCTGGCAAGCCTCTGGACGGATGGACACCTTTGCACGCGCCAAAATCCGTACGAAAAAATTGCTGGACGAATACCAGCGTCCGCAAATGGATCCGGCCAAAGAAAAAGCACTGGTCAGCATGATGGAAGGCCTGGCAA
>NZ_CEYOSI010000042.1:0-19346 GCF_982879505.1 Candidatus Desulfolinea nitratireducens | reverse complement strand
GGGCCCTTAACTCACCACCAAGACACAAATGGCCAAAGTTAGCATAATGTTCCCTGCCTGCACTGTGCGGACACCCCAATGTCCTTCAGGAGGCACATGTGTGCCTTTGTGGTGAAAGAGCGGGAGACGGGGATCGAACCCGCGAATGTCAGCTTGGAAAGCTGATGCCTTACCACTTGGCGACTCCCGCGTGGAATAGCGACAGTGATTTTACCGTGATGAGGGCAGTGGGTCAAGCGTCCCCTGTTTATTCCCCCACCTAACCTCCCCCGCGCGCGGGAGCATCCTCTGGATATGCTTCGCGAAGGAACTGTTCTCCCCCTGTGAAACGGGGGGAGCCAGAGGGGGGCGCACTACCAAATTCCCGGCAAAAGCCGATAGCGCGTCCGCTGGGTATAGTCGGCGTAGCCCTCCAATTCGGCTTGCAGGGTCTGGTCTTCGAGAGAGGTGCGCAGGACGAGAATCGCTGTATAAACGGCGACCACGCCAAAGGTCCAGAGCGAATCGAGCAGGATCGGGGTCCCGAAAGCGGCCAGTAAACCTCCCACATAACCGGGATGCCTTACCCAGCGATAAGGGCCTCCATCCACCACATGATGACCGCGATCTTTCTGGATCCGAACAACACCAGAGAAAAAACGGTTTTCCATCAAGGCCCAGGTGCCGATTACATAGCCAAGCAGGATGATCAATAGCGCAAATATCTTCAAAGTCCAATTGAAGTAAATTCCTGACCACCCATCGCGTACATCCAAAGCTGCCACAAGAGGCATAATTGCTCCCCCTAAACCAACCAGACGAGCAAGGACTTTATCCCAGGATTTTGCACCCGCATGCTTGGCAAATTTCGCCCGTTCCGCAAGGAGGTCAGGGTATCGGTTTGCCGCCAGGATCCGGCTGATGATAAAGCCAAATATGGCCAATAAAGCATACAGCCAGGCTTCGATCCAACCCCAATTCCAGGTGATCAGAATCGGTAAAAAGGGAAGCAGGATAACAAATACGAATGTTTGGAGGAGTACACCAGGGGTAAAGGTCTTTTTATCCTCAGCCATGGTATTTTCCTTTCGCACATAGGGAAATCGCATCAAATCACTTTGATATTTTTTTGCAATCTCCAGCCTCTGAGCGGAACGTAGTGGTGTCGCCTGTACCCGCATGGGTGAAGAGCAGTTCTCCCACAACCCGTCCTTCACCCTTCGGGTACAGTCGCCTTCCGCTCAGGAACTGTAATTGATTTCACAAAAATTGAAACGTATCTTTCTCATCGGGGTTTCAGAAAAATTTGCCTGCTAAGAGTATAATATCAAAACTATGAATATAATGAAGATATCGAAAAGCTTTCGCCTACTGCTCCTGTTGATTCCAATCCTGATCCTCTCGTGGACATCTGCCCATGCACAGGATGGTCTCTCCACGATCATGGTCATGACCATAGATGGGGCAATCGCGCCCGCCTCGCAGCAATATCTTGAACGGGCCGTGCAAGTTGCCGAGCGTTCAAACGCAGAAGCGCTTATTTTAGAACTGAATACCCCCGGCGGAAGCGTTGCAACAATGAATGAAATGATCCAGACAATCCGTGCCAGCCGCGTTCCGATCATCGTTTATGTATCCCCAGGTGGGGCAATGGCTGCCTCGGCCGGCACAGTGATCACGCTTGCCGGGCATGCCTCTGCGATGGCGCCAGAGACGATCATCGGTGCGGCCAGCCCGATCAACTCGGATGGCTCGGATATCGGAGAAACTGCCAAGGCAAAAGAGATCGAAGCCCTCAAGGCGACTGTCCGCACCCTGACCGAAAGACGTGGAGCAGAGGCTATTGCCCTCGCTGAAGCAACGATCGAAGAGGCCCGCGCTGTCTCTGCAAAAGAGGCCCTTGAGATTGGGATGATCGATTTCATCGCCAGCGATCTCGGCGACCTGCTTGCCCAGTTGGATGGATTTGAAGTTTCTGTTCTCAACGAGAGCCGGTCTCTCAGCACCGCCAATACCCGTGTTGAGGATATTCCGCTGACGCTGATCGAGCAATTGCTCAAAATGCTGACTGACCCGAATATCGTCTTCATCCTGATCGCCATCGGCACACAGGCCATCTTTATCGAGTTGGGCAGTCCGGGTGGCTGGGTAGCGGGTTTTATCGGCGTGATCGCCCTTGCGCTCGCAACCTATGGAATGGGCGTGCTGCCGGTCAACTGGTTTGGGCTGGTCTTTATCATTGTTTCCTTTGTGCTCTTTATTCTGGATGTCAAAGCTCCTACGCATGGCGCGTTGACCGCCGCCGGAATTGGATCCTTTATCGTCGGTGCGCTGGTACTTTTCAATTCGCCGGGCACGGCCGATTTTGCGCGCGTTTCCGTGCCATTAGTGATCGCCGTTGCTCTGTTGATCGCGCTGATGTTTACCGCCATTCTTGGTTTTGCATTGCGCGCACTGAAGGCCCCCATCCGCACGGGGCATGAGTCCCTCGTTGGGAAGAGAGGCTTTGCAAAAACGGATCTCTCTCCGGATGGGACCGTCAGGGTGGGCAGCGAGCTTTGGAGCGCAGAAAAAGCCGATCCATCGGAAGAAATTTCAAATGGAGAGGGTATCGAAGTTGTATCCGTTGAAGGTTTGCGATTGAAAGTTAAAAAAATTGAATAATTAATCTGCGAGGCACGAAGCAGTCTTCCTATAATGAGGAGATTGCCACGCCGCTAAAAAGCATTAGCGGCTCTCAAAGACACTCCATACACAAAACACACGAGGATTTATGCCTGCTACCCCTACAAGAGATCGGGTAAACCCCGAAGAAATTACCACCAAACCGATGCGCCGCCCTGATTGGATCAGGGTTCGTGCTCCATCGGGCGAAACACATAAAAAGCTAAAAATGCTGATGCGCACAAAGGAATTACACACCGTTTGCGAAGAAGCGAGATGCCCGAATATGGGCGAGTGCTGGGGTTCCGGCACAGCAACCTTTTTGATGCTTGGTGATGTTTGCACCCGCTCCTGCGGATTCTGCGACATTAAACACGGCCTGCCTACCCTATTAAATTGGGACGAGGCCGAACGCGTGGCTCAGGCCGTGAAATCGATGGAGTTGAAACACGCCGTGATCACATCCGTCAATCGCGATGAACGGCGGGATGGTGGCGCACCGATCTTTGCGATGGTCATCCGCCGCATCCATGAAATCATGGATGATTGTTCTGTCGAGGTGCTGATCCCTGATTTCAAAGGCTCGGTCGAGGCCTTGAAGATCGTCATGGACGCCCACCCTGATATTCTGAACCATAATGTAGAGACAGTCCCCCGTCTATTTAAGCTTGCCCAAGCACAGAGCAATTACGCCAATACCGAGGCAACGCTGGTTAACGCCAAGAAACTGCTCCCTGAGGGTTTAACAAAATCCGGGATCATGGTTGGGCTTGGTGAGGAGATCGAGGAGGTCAAGGAGGTCATCCGTGACCTGCGCAGCTGGGATGTGGACATCCTGACCATCGGGCAATATTTACAGCCGAGTAAAAAACATCTTCCGATCGCACGCTTTTACACCTTGGAAGAATTTGAGGAATTGGAAGAATTCGGAAAAGAATTGGGTTTCAAATGGGTCGAGTCTGGGCCGCTGGTCAGATCCTCCTATCACGCTGCCGAACAGGTGCGAGCGTTGAGCAAGGATTACGGAGAAAGAGAAAAGAAATAAATCATCAACTCCCACTGAACTGCACCCAATAGCCAAGACACAAAAAAGAAAAGACCCCGCAGTGGTTTATTTAGACAGACACCTGGTTTGAAAAGGTGTCTGTTTTGTTTTTGTCTTGAATTCAAGCTGCGGTTGTTTAAAAAGGGAATATCTTTGAGTAAAACTCCATCTCCCAAGTGCTATCATGATAAAATTGCCCAATTTTACTAAACAAGTTAGCAATTCACTAAAAGAGAATTAATTATGCCCCTTGTAGCCCATACCCCCCTCCCAACCCTTGAGCATTTAAGACAACACGGACAGGAAGTTCTCAGTCTGGAACAGGCGTTAAAACAGGATTTTCGGGAATTGCATATTGGTTTCCTGAACATGATGCCAGATGCCGCCTTTCAAACCACCGAATTACAGTTTTTACGTTTGATCGGCAGCAGCAATCAAATCGCACAATTCTATGTTTATCCCTGCACTGTGCCCGGTTTATCTCGCAGCAAAGAAATCCAAACTCATATTGATAAATACTACACATCCTTTGAAGCATTAAAGGAGGATGGTCTGGATGCGTTGATCATCACCGGGGCTAATGTCGCCAACCCTTCCCTTGACCAGGAACCCTTTTGGATGTCGTTACAAGAAATTGTCAACTGGGCCACAGTTAATGTTACATCTACCTTATCCTCCTGTTTATCAACCCACGCCATCGCAAAATCGCAAAGTCAAATAGAGCGGAAGTCACTGCCCCATAAAAGGTGGGGAGTATATAATCATCGGATAACTCAAACCGACCATCCACTCCTTATGGATACAAATACCCGGTTCGATGTGCCTCATTCACGTCATAATGACGTTAGCCGGGCTCAATTTGAAGCGGCGGGATATAAAATATTGGTCTACAGCGAAGAGGGTGGCGTTCATATCGCAGTCAGCCCCGATCAATTCCGGCTAGTCTTTCTCCAGGGGCATCCCGAATATGACCGGATCTCCTTGCTAAAAGAATATAAACGAGAGATCAATTTATTTATTTCTGGCGAACGCGAGGATTACCCTCCACACCCTGAGAACTATTTCAATGAGCAGGCAGCTAAAATCGTTGACTACTATCAGGAACTTGTCTTTGCGGCATTGGAACAAGGTAATCCAATAGCCGAATTTCCAGAAAAAGAAATTAAGCCTCATTTGGATAATACCTGGCGCGATACCGGGAGAGCATTTTTCAATAATTGGCTTGGCCTTGTTTATCAACTCACGGATGTCGACAGGAAGATCCCCTTTGTCCCCGGCATAGATCCAAACGACCCTCTCGGTCTAAATAATACAGGAGATAAAAGACGATGAAGCCAGAAACGATTGCCATTCATAGTGGATATGAAAGCGAAGCCACCACCAAATCGGTGGCTGTGCCCATTTACCAAACCGTCGCCTATGAGTTTGATAGCGCCCAACACGGTGCTGATTTATTTAATTTAGCTGTGGAGGGCAATATTTACACCCGCATCATGAATCCCACAGCTGATGTTTTGGAAAAACGAGTGGCTGCGCTGGAAGGCGGCATTGGCGCTCTGGCTCTCAGCGCTGGGAGTGCGGCCATTAATTATGCGATTTTGACCATCACAGAAATGGGTAATAATATCGTTTCCGCGCCCCTCCTTTATGGTGGAACCTATACCCTTTTTGCGCATATGTTTCCTAAGCAGGGGATCGAAGTGCGTTTCGCAAAGGATGGCAGTCCAGCCAGCCTTGAGGCGCTCATTGACGACAAAACAACCGCCGTCTACTGTGAAAGCATCAGCAACCCGACCGGAAACATCGTCGATATCGAAGCGATTGCAAAAATGGCTCACCAATACGGTGTCCCCGTGATCGTCGACAATACTGTTGCGACCCCGATCCTGATCAAACCCTTCGATTACGGTGCCGATATTGTGGCTCACTCGCTGACCAAATATATGGGTGGTCATGGCACTTCGTTGGGTGGCATTCTCGTGGATAGCGGAAAATTCCCCTGGGCTAAATATCCGGAGCGCTTTCCGATGTTAAATACGCCTGAGGCTTCCTATCATGGTGTCGTTTATACAGAAGCGATGGGAGAGGCAGCTTATATCGCCCGAGCCCGTACAGTTCCACTGCGCAATACCGGATCAGCGATCAGCCCCTTCAATGCGTTCCTGATCTTGCAGGGTATTGAGACCCTGGCGCTGCGTATGGAGCGTCACTGTGAGAACGCTATCTCTGTGGCAAATTTCCTCAACAGGCATTCACAGGTATCCTGGGTGAATTACGGCGGATTACCAAACTCACCTGATTATGCCCTCGCGAAAAAATATACCAATGGTCGACCTTCTGCTTTACTATCCTTTGGCATTAAGGGTGGATTCGAAGCGGGTGAACGTTTTTACGATGCACTCAAGCTCTTCAAGAGATTGGTGAATATCGGTGACGCAAAATCACTGGCAGCCCATCCCGCCTCAACAACTCACCGCCAAATGTCTGAAGAAGAACTCGCTTCTTCAGGGATCACACCGGACATGATCCGCCTATGTGTGGGCATTGAGCATATCGATGATATTCTCGCTGATCTGGAACAAGCTTTAGCTTTATCAAAATAATTTCAGTAACCAAGATTAAAGCGTAGTTTCAATATTATCAATAGAGATCGGTCTTTCGCAAAACGCCCTTTTCCTGTTAGCAATGCTCTGCGTTGCTGCTTGTTTACAACACCCAAACACAGAGCATTGGGACAAGGTCAATAAAAATGGGAAAGACCTAAGAGATAGATATCTATGCCAGAGAAATCCACCAATAACCATATTTTACTTTTAGATTCTCACCCTTCCCTTTCAAAACGAGAAAATCTTTATTGGATCGTCGGCGGTGCTGGCTCTGGCAAATCAACCGTTTCCAAGGCTCTCGCAGCCAAATTTGAGATTCTCATCTACGATATGGATGCCCAGATCTACGGCGCATATCATGGACGTTTTACGCAGGAACGCCATCCAGTTAACAAAATATGGTCAACTGCGGATAACGGATTGGCATTTTTACTGGATATGACCTGGGATGACTTCAATCAGTTCAACCAGACCGCACTTCCAGAATATCTGGATCTCCTCGCCGAAGACCTGAATGCTACAGATGCCAGCGCCAGCATCCTGATCGATGGGGGGATAAGCAATCCCGGCCTGGTGGCAGAAATCATTTCCCCCAAAAATATTATATGTCTGATGGGTCCGGACCGCTCGAGCACCGAAATTTGGGAGGGGAGCGATGAACGTTTAGCCATGAAAGAATATATTTACCAATTACCAAACCCAGAGGAAGCGTGGCGGAAATTTCTGGAATTTGACGAAAATATCAATCAAACGATCCTCAAAGAATCTCTGGAAAATAAGATCAGTGTGTGTTCAAGAAGCGTAAATGAATCCGTTGATGAATTCACCATGAGAGTTGCCAATAAATTGGGGATTCAATAGAATTCACAGGAGGCTACCTAATGAGCAAAAAACAAATTGGATTCCTGCATCCGGGGGCAATGGGGATCTCTCTGGCAGTGTCGGCACAGAATTCTGGTCATGAGGCTTATTGGGTTTCAGAAGGCCGCAGCCGGGAAACAATCGAGCGGGCTGCCGAGCATAATCTCATCGAATTGAAAACCCTTGAAGAATTATGCGATAAGTGCTCAGTGATCATCAGCGTTTGCCCTCCCCATGCCGCGACAGATCTAGCCGAGCAGGTCTTGAAGCATTCTTTTGAGGGCATTTATGTCGATGCGAATGCCATCTCCCCACAACGAGCAAAAGATATCGGCGATCTAATGGATCAGGCCGGTGTAGCATATGTCGATGGAGGCATTATTGGCGGTCCGGCCTGGAAAGCAAGTTCGACCTGGCTTTATTTATCAGGCAGCAATGCTGAAGAGGTAGTGTCTTGCTTTACAGAAGGACCATTGGAAACAGAAATCATGGGTGACGAGATCGGTAGGGCCTCCGCATTAAAGATGTGTTTCGCGGCCAACTCCAAGGGGACGACTGCTCTTTTATGCGGTATTGTTGCAGCAGCCGAAGAAATGGGCGTTCGCAAAGAACTGGAAAAGCAATGGTCGCGATATGATCCGAAGTTTGCAAAAGAAACACTTGCGAGGGTTAGTCGAGTGACTGCAAAGGCCTGGCGCTTTTCCGGGGAAATGAAAGAGATCGCCTCAACATTTGAAGCCGCGGGACTTCCGGATGGATTCCACCTCGCCGCATATGAAATCTATGATCGGATCAGCAAGTTCAAAGGCGACGAGTCCCCGCCTCCGGTCGAAGAGGTCCTCGAGGCTTTGCTTAATCCTGATAAACCAAAATAATAGATTTCTTGTAAAAGTCCCTTTTTGACATTGCTCTAGCCGACGGGAGCACATATGCAATAGGTCTAGTATATAAAAATGAACTAAAGCGCCCGGATTCTTCCAGCAATTTCAAATAGAGACGATTTTGCGAGGAGGGCTTTACCCGACGAAGCAATCTCACGGAAAATAAGACCCCTTCGTCGTAAGAGTCCTTGATGCTTCTGCGAGGAATCGGCCACTCCTTGCGGAGTCATATTTGGAATTGCCCGGATTCTTCTTGACATGGGGATTTTTAAGTTGTATATTGTGTGAGTACTGGGGAGTAGCCTCCTGCCCCCTGCAGGTCGGATCGTCGTCAAGACAGAGCAAGGCTGAATTCATCTCAGCACGCACTCGGTGATCCGTGCGCTGAAACAAATAGCGATTGGCGAGACCATCACATTTTTTGTGGTGGTCTTTTTTTTCTAAGGAGAATAAGTATGGACAAGTCAAACGCATACAAATTGGCCATCGTTCTAATATTGACCCTTATGATTCAGGCTTGTTCACCAGAAACGCCAATACCCTACTCAACACCCAAGCCCAAAAACATTTCTGATGAAGTAAAAGATGAATATTTTGCTTTAATAAACCCACTTTTAGATCAATGGGAAGCAGTAATCCCGCTAATGAGCGATAGGAACAGCGGTTGGCTAAACCGTATTATCGAATTACAGGAAATCAGAAACGAATTCGCAAAACTTGGGATAGACCCTTATTTCGATGAGCTTCACTCTCAAATGATTCTACACATGGATTGGCAAATAGCAGCCTATATCGCTTTAGTAAATCCAAGAGATTATTCATCAGGCATTCTTTTAGAAGAACCTGAAATGATATTTAAAAGATGCAGTTTCCCTACTGTAGAGTAAGGAATAAACGATAACCGAGACAGACTCGATGCCCCTCGAAGCCTCGCAAGCTGAGGGCAAGAGCGTAACGTAGAAGTCATCCTTGACAAAGAATTTTTCAGGTCTATAATATGACCTGGTGGTCATATGACCACCAGGTCATATAAAATTATGCCAAAACAAACTTTTTTTAATCTTCCTGATGAAAAACGCGAGAATATCATCAATATTGCTGTTGATGAGTTCGCAGAGTTTGGACTTGAGAATGCGTCCACGAATCGGATCGTATCGAAGAGTGGCATATCCAAGGGAAGTTTCTACCAGTATTTTGAAGATAAGCAAGATATCTTTATGCATTTACTTAAGATCCTTGAGCGAGAAAAAATGGCCTATCTTAGCGGACAATCCCCTCCGAATATGAATTTGGATACCTTTGCTTATTATCGTTGGATGGTTAAAACAGGCCTGGCATTCAATTCTACAAACTCAAAGATGGTGCAAGCTGTGACTCGCGTAATGGTTGGTGAGAGATTCTTTTTCAGTAAGTACCTGGCCGATGCCCGCGAAAGAACAAAAGAATTTATAAAAAATATGATCGATAATGCCATTAAAAAAGGAGAAATTGATCCGAGTATAGATGTAGAACTGGCGGTTATGGTCATGGAGGCCTGGCAAAATACGATTACAACTTATATCCTTGATGAAGGTATGAAGCAAAAAGATTTTGCAGCATGGGTCTACTCTGCAAAGACTCAGGAAATGATCGATAAACTCTTATACGTAATGGAATATGGCTTGCGCAAGACCGAATCAGAATTTATTACACGCCCCCCCTCAAACTCCCCCCTCATAGGGGAGAAATAGTCCCCTCTCCCCCAGGGAGCACCCTGCAGATATGATAAGGGCGGAGGGTGAGGACAACAAAGGAGAAATCTATGCTACTACTAAAGTTAGCCTGGCGCAATTTATGGCGTAATCGGCGCAGAACGCTGCTCGTCGTCATGGCCATGGGAATGATGATGTCCTTCCTGGTCATGTACGACGGGATGTTGTTCGGCTTTGAAAGCGCTGTTTACGGCAACGCGATCAAATTGAGCGGTGGAAATATCCAAATCCGCGCAAACGGATATGAAGATTCATATAGTCCAAACCCGATGCTCCCCCTGGGAAATGGACTGGATGCCGTTCAAGCGGCTGAAAGCCAACCCGGTGTAGAAGTAGCTTTACGACACGCAAATACCGGTGGCCTGGTCACAAATCGCGCCGGAGCATTCTCAGTCAGTATAAATGGCATCGAACCGGAAAAAGAAGCCCCCGTCAATCCCATTTTCCAGGAAGAATTTCTTCTGGATGGACGTCTTTTGAAAGGCGACGATGAAGATGTGATCTTTATCGGAAAGGGTTTGGCAGATGCGATGGAGATTGGTATTGGGGACCGCATCACCATGAGCGGCAAAGCCACGAACGATGAGATGCGCAAACGGACAATGACCGTCATCGGGGTTTACGATATCAACCTGCCATCTTTTGAACGCCAGAGTTTGTATATTTCCCTCAGTGAGGCCCAACTTCTATACGATCTTGGCGATGAAGTCACCGAAGTGATCCTCTATACCGAGATCACAGGAAAAGAAAATCCCATCGTAGAGGCGCTGAATGCTTCGCTCACAGGCTATGAGATCTCAACCTGGAAAACGGCCATCCCTGAATTGAGTTCAACGGTCGAGATGAAAAATGCGATCATGACCGGCTTCAGTGCAGTCCTTCTGGGCATCGCCGCGATCGGCATCTTCAATATCTTGCTGATGTCAATTTACGAGCGCACAAAAGAGATCGGCTTGCTCGGCGCCATCGGGCTTAAGCCCCGGCAAATCACCATGCTCTTCCTCTTTGAAGGGATCATGATCGGTTTGGTGGGCGCTTTGGTTGGAACGATCATGGGGTATTTGATCACCTCAATTCTGGGTTTTTACGGAATTAACTACGGCTTTGCAGTTGATATGGTTGATTATATGGCACTAATGGGCTCATATATTTATCCTGCTTTTGATGTCAATCTGACTTTGCAGCGTGCCGGGATGGTGGCAATCATCTCCACATTAGCGGCACTATACCCTGCCATGGAAGCATCTCGCCGCGAACCTGCAGATGCCCTGCATCACGTTTAGGTCGCATCCATGGATGCTTTCCAAGGAGAATCAGCATGAACTACATTTTAAAAATGTCATTGCGAAATCTGGCGCGTAATAAACGTCGCTCTGCGCTTTCAGCAATCGCAATCGCAATCGGTACTGCCCTATTACTTTTTATGTCGGCCACGATCCGCGGTGAAATGCGCGGTGCATTGGATCTGACGATCAACCTGCGCACAGGCCATTTACAAATCCACGCCGAGGATTACAAAGATGAAAATATGAGCCTGAAGCGTGAGGATATGATCGAGGGACCCCTCGAGATATCCGGCCAGATCGAGGAGATCTCCCAGGTCAAGGCAGCCAGCCCGCGTCTGAATATAAGCGGTATCGTTGCCTTCAAAAATGAAACCATCGGCGTACAGATCCTTGGGATTGATCCTCCCTCTGCTACCAACGCAATGTATATCGAGGGCATGGTCGCAGGCGAGTATTTCAGCACTGATGATCATGAAGGGGTCCTGATCGGCCTGCCTCTGGCGGAAAGTCTGGATATAAATCCCGGAGATACGATCGATTTGATCATCAACACCTCCGAAGGGGATACAGATGAACAACGCTTTACTGTTCGCGGTATCTACACCACGGATACCCCTGCTTATGATAAATCAACCATTTTTATGCCGCTGGAAAAGGCTCAAACGATCTCTCGGACCGACAACTATGCGAGCATGATCTATATCCTTTTGCACGATATGGATGATACCGCTGCAGTCAAGGATGCTATCCAGGCTCCCGGATATATCGTTGAAGATTGGGTGGAACTCAACCAGCTCATCGTGATCGTCGAACAACTGTCCAATGCCATGATGTTCTTCTTCAACCTGATGGTCCTGGGTGTCACCTCAACCGTCATCATGAATACCCTTTTGATGGCCGTTTACGAACGCACCCGGGAAATGGGTATTCTGGGTGCACTCGGTATGAAAGCCAAACAGGTCAAAGCCCTCTTCCTGACAGAAGCCACTTTGCTGGCGATTGGCGGTGTTCTGATCGGGCTGGCCATCGGTGTGCCGCTTGTCCTCTACTATGCACAGGTAGGCTTCTTTCTTGGCGATATGGGCATCTCTGCAAACTCATCATTTATGTTCGGAAACTCAATCTACCCTTACCCCACGGTTGGTGACGCGATCAGCGTCAGTGTTGCTGCGCTGCTGATCACCATGCTTTCTGGATATTACCCCGCTTCGCAGGCCGCCAAATTGGAACCTGTGGACGCATTGCACAGCAATAACTAGACTATATTACGCACCGTCCCGCAGGTTTCTTCCCCAGAACAGACCTGCCTTACCGCAACCTGCGGGACGCTCTACGTAAACAAAGGAGAAAAACTCATGGAAATCGCAAAACTTACAGATATTACCCGCGTTTACACCATCGGCGAAGTAGAAACCCACGCGCTGCGCGGGGTTGACCTGAGCATTGGCGAAGGTGAATTCACCACATTGGTCGGTCCGTCCGGGTCTGGCAAAACCACCCTCTTGCAATTGATCGGCTGCCTCGATAAGCCGACTTCCGGCAAAGTCTTCATCAATAATGAGGAAGCAACCGGGATGAATCGCAATCAACGAGCTGATCTGCGCAAGGGCACGATTGGATTTATCTTCCAATTCTTTGCCCTGGTTCCCACGCTGACCGCGTATGAAAATGTGGAATTGCCCCTTCTGCTGATCGGAAAGAAAAATAATCACAAAGCCCGTGTGATGGAATTGCTCGACGCAGTCGGCCTCGTTGATTGGGCTGAACACCGCCCCGATCAGATGAGCGGTGGTCAACAGCAGCGCGTTGCAGTTGCCCGTGCACTTGCTTCTGAACCCCTACTGATTCTCGCCGATGAGCCGACAGCCAACCTTGATACTGAAAACGGCGAACAAGTCATGGAAATTATGAAGAAGCTCAACGAAGAGACTGGTACCACCTTCGTCTTCGCAACACACGATCCGCGCGTGATCAAATATGCAAAACGTGTCATCACCCTGGAAGATGGCCTGATCATTGAAGATAAGAACTCTGGAAAGTAGGAAAACCTCATGAAATCATCCCGCTGGGTTCTGCTCCCAATGTTAATTGGTGTGACAATCCTGTCTGCCTGTGGCGGAATCTCCGGAACCCCGGAGGCCATCCCGACCGTCGTCCTCAGTAGTAACGGTGGCAACAGCCAAAGCATAAGTACGGAAACTGTGGCCGCCTCAGCGATCATCGTTCCGGTAAACCAAATTCAACTGAGCTTCCCGCTGACGGGATCAGTCGCTACCGTTGATGTCGCCGAAGGCGATTTGGTGGAATCCGGTCAAAGCCTGGTTCAACTGGATACTGCCATTCTCCAGGCAATAGTCGCTGAAAGGGAAGCAAATATCATTGCAGCCCAGACCCAGGTCAGCTATCTGCGTAGGATCATTAATAGCTCTAACGAAGATATCGATGCAGCAGAAGCCGAAGTCGCCCGTCAAAATGCGATCCTGGATGCCGACCTCGAAAGGCTGAAACAGGCTACCTTGGTCACTCCGATCAGTGGGACAGTCGTTTCTGTGGATATTTCCCCCGGTGAAACTGTTACCCCCGGCCTGATCGTGATCACGATCGGTGATCTGACAGAAATGCAGATCGAGACAACTGACCTGAGCGAAAGGGATATCCCTAAGGTAAAAATTGGTCAATCTGCCACAATTAATATCGACGCCCTCGACCAGGAAGTGAATGGGAGGGTAAGTCGGATTGCGGAACAGGCTTCGAGCGTCGGTGGAGACGTGGTTTATACAGTGATCATTTCCCTTGATGAAGAGATTCCAGAGGCACGCTGGGGTATGAGCGCTGAAATCAAGATCGCTGTAGAAGGGTGAGGCTGCGATGAAAAACCGAAGCTTGATGGGGCTTTTGCCGCTGCTCTTGCTGATCGTCAGTTGTAATTCTGCACCCACCCCTGCAACAGAGTCTGCTCCTGAAATTCCATCTGCTGATGCAGAAATTACTGAATCGGATTTGACCGAGGGAATCGTCGTTCCCGGACAGCAATCTACCCTGAGCTTTCTAATCGCTGGATCCATTGCTGAGGTCTTCGTAGCAGAGGGCGATCTTGTCCAAGCCGGAGAATCTCTGATCGCGATTGATGCCCCTGAACTGGATAGCGCAGTTTTGGCGGCAGAAGCCTCCCTGCGGATCGCCGAATTAGAACTGGTCTATTGGACCTGGGCCCACAAAAATAAACCACCCGAGAGGCGCTGGCTGGCTGAAAATCGGATTGATGCGGCAGAAAAGGCAGTTGAGACCGCCCTCCTCAGCCGTAATCAAAAAACGCTCCTGGCTCCCTTCAATGCGACGGTGGTCGATATCAGCGTAATGGTGGGTGAGGTCGTCAGCCCCCACCTGGGTGTCATCCTGCTGGCCGATCTGGAGAATCTCAAAATCGAGACCACCGATCTGAATGAGCGGGATGTCGTCCATATCAGTGTTGGGGACACTGCGCTTGTCTATATTGAAGCGCTGGAGTTGGAAATCGAAGGTCTTGTTGTTGCGATCTCCCCCATCCCCACTGACAATAGCAGCGATGTGGTGTACACTACAACGATCATCCTGAAGGAATATCCTGCATCCCTGCGCTGGGGCATGAGTACAAAAATTGACTTCGACAGAAACCAGTAAAAATTCACCACCACAAAATATGGAGCGAGATGGTCTGCCTCTCTGGAGGCGAATCGTCTCGCTTTTTGGTTGGACACGCCATAGCAGCATCCTCCTGAGCGTTTTCTTCCTGACGATCGGTCTGATCCTCTACGTTTGGTGGCCGCTGGCAGAGGAGGTCCTTTCCTATATTGACTGGACTGGCCCCTGGTGGCTTTATATGGATTGGCTCCTGATCGGCATTTTTCTCTTTATGTCGGTCGCCATCGTTTCGCGCGCGGATTTGGGCCTGGATTCGTTAACCATCATTGTCGCCACCTTTGGCGGATTGGTGATCGAATCCTGGGGAACCCAGACCAATCTCTGGCATTATTACACCGCTGAACGCCCGCCCCTCTGGATCATCCCTGCCTGGCCGATTGCTACGCTGACGATCAATCGCATAGTGCGTTTGTTAAATTATCTTTTTTTAAACCGCCAAAACGCCAAGAAAAAACAAAATACCAAGGGAGCAAAACCATTAACAAACCTTGGCGCCTTTAATGAAAACTTGGCGAACTTCGCGTCTTGGCGGTTAAAAGTTCTTTACTGGTTTCTATTCCCTGCCTTCTTCGCTCTGATGCTCTCTTTTGTCGCTCCAACCTTTGATAAATCCTATACCCTACTCTCCATATTGCTGGTTGCGCTGCTGATATTGACCCCCACCAATTATCGTACCGCTGTGCTGACATTTATCGCCGGAGCCGGGTTGGGATATTACCTTGAGCTTTGGGGCACCACCCGCGAATGCTGGACCTATTACACCTTTCAGAAGCCGCCCCTTTTTGCAGTCCTCGCCCATGGGATGGCGGCGGTCGCCTTTTGGCGGACGGAGAACTTGGTCAAGCTCGTCTGGGGGAAAATAAGACCTGGTTCATTCTCTGCCGAAAAAGTTATGGGGGATTAGATGAAGCAATCAGAAATAGAATTATTGCGAATGCTGGCAAAACGCCTTGAACGGTTGTCCGTCGATTCTCTCTGGGCGCGGCGAGCCAGCGGATTACGCGGCAATATCATCAAAGTGCTGGAGGAGATCGACTCTGGGGGTGATATCAAAGATTCGCGCCTCTCCGCGCTGATCGAGCGCGCCTTTGAGGTCCTCAAGCATGCTGCCCAGGAAATTCCTGATATCGACGAGATCAGGAAGAAATATAAATAAACACCCTTCCCCAACAGTGGAAATATCACCTTCGTGGAATGCAGCGCCTCTGTCGTCGCTACGCTTCTCGCAACTTCAGTAATTTATTGCTTTCGACTTTTGACTCTCCCTACTGTTCAATCACATTTGCAACCTTGAATATATGGTAGGATTCACTGAAATTTTTCTGAGTATTCGTTAGCACGCTAAACCCTTTTTCCCAATGTTTGGCAACTAATATTAAGAACGAAAGCTCATCACCCATCATAATTTTAAAGGAAAAAACATGGAAATGCTGAAGAATATCTTCTCAGATAAAAAGAAAAGTATGTGGCTCATTATTGGAGCCGTAGTTGTGGTCGTTCTGGTTATACTGCTTGGATCAGGAAGAACGACTGCGAATCTCGCCGGGACAGCTGGCGTGGTCTGTAACTCTTCGATCATCGATTCAGATCCAGCCATGGGGCAGATTATGGCAGCATCGGGCTTATTTCTGCGCGTAAGCCCAGACGTTAACGCAGCCAGTTTGACTGCATTGCCAGTCTGCTCAACCTTTGAATTACTTGGGCGCTCCCCTGACAGCCAATGGCTGAACGTGAATGGTGCGGACAATGAGGGATGGATATTCTATTTCGAAGAGGAATATGTAAGGTTCAATGCCAGTGTGAGCATTGAAGACCTGCCGATCTCGAATGCCTCTTACCAGCAGACCTCATCATCAGGCGCATCCTACACAGCAAATGTTCTGATCAGTATTACAAATAACACAGCAGATGTTATTATCTCGAAAATGTCATCCAATGCTTCCTTTTACGTAATGCTCGCCTCAGGCAATAAGTCAATCGTTTTCACCCAGGGAAAAGCTGACGCCAATGGGAATGCCCACTTCCAAAAAGCAATGCCAGGCGTCTGGGCTGATGGAAGCGCGGTGCTTTCAGGTCAACTGACGATGAATGTCTTTTTATCCCAAACGGATACGCAGGTGGCAGCCCAACCCTTTGTCTACTATCGTTAATTGCAGATATTTGGGACCATCCCATAGATATCCCTGTACAACTAACTTCCTCAGAAATACGAGACCTACAGCTACTTTACAGATTAAGGGGATGAGCCTGAACACATTGGGTCACTGGTCCCCCTGCGGGGTCAGGCGAATCCAGCCAGGTAAATAGTGAAGTATATGGCAAGCAAAGACTTCGAAAGGTTCCCTCGAAGTATTGGAAACGAGTCTAGAGAGGATATAAAACATATACTGAGATGATTCAAATCATGTCTAGAGAAGTTTCCAAACGAGTCTAGACTCGTTTTCGAACGAGATAAGAGAGGTTTCTAAACGAAAAAAGGAAGGTTTTAAAATGAGTGGGTATAGACGGGAATGTGGATTACAAAAGGCTTCCCCTACCCCCTAACCAACCCCCAAACGCGACCTACGCTCCAGGCACCGATAAAACCAGCTCCCATGCCCACTAAAATCCCCGCCAACATCCCCCATAATTGACCGGCTTTGCTCCCCACCGCCATCCCGGCGAAGCCACCAGCCAATCTACCGAGCCAGATCGCCGCTATCATTGTGAGTGCAAGACCGATCAGGTCGAGGGCGGTATTGCGTAAGAATTCTGAGAGCGTATTTTCGCTATGCTCTTGCCCTGTGCCTGTCGAAGGGTTGTGCTTTTGCCAATTTCTTTGAATGGTGAAAATAATTGCTGTTCCTATGCCGAAAACGAGTATTCCCATGGATAAGCCACGAGATGAATCAGGGTAGAAAAGCAGGGCAACCAGCAGCGCGACAAGCAGCAGGATGGAGATGGTCGGGGCGTGTTTTTGGAAAAAGATCAACATTTATGATTTCCGTTTCTTCCACAAACGCCAAAGGAATTTACCGATCAATGCACCAATGATACCTGCTCCCCAGAGGAGACCAAAAGGGAGTTGTTTTATAATTTCCATATTATTCTCACCAACTATATTCTATGTAATCTCTAGTTTTTGGAGTAAATTTTCTGCTTGCTCTCTAATATCGCCCATCAACTGTTCTTTACGCTTCAATCCTTTGATTAGATCATTAATGGCACTTTTATTATTACCAACCTTTTCATATAAAATACCTCTCCTACAATATGCTTTGGGATTATTCGGATCTTCTTTCAATACCTTTGTCCATTCATTAATGGCGGCAGGGTAATCTCTAACCTTCTCAAAAATTATCGCCCGATTATTATGACCAGCCTTCGTATTTCCTAATTCAATTACCATTTCAGCATCATCCAAAGCCAATTCAAATTCTTCTCTAACTGAATGAATAATACTTCGATGATTATAATATTCTGCCTCTTTAGGAGCTAAAAGAATTGCACTTTCTATGTCAGCAAGCGCCAGATCGGTTTTCCCAAAACCCATATTTGCAATACTACGATTATAATAAGCTATATCATTCCCAGAATTTTTTTCAATCACATAGTTTAAATCTGCAAGCGCATGGTCATTTTCTCCTTGGTTTATATAGGCAATTGACCGGTGAATGTATGCATCTTGATATTCAGGTAATAATTCAATAGCTTTTGAAAGTAATTTAATAGCCTTTTTGAAATTGCCTTTGATCGATTGGGTTGTTCCTTCTAGATAATATTGTTCTGCAGTTTTCTTCGATAACCAATTCATAAATAGTTCCTCTTAGAACATAGTGAGCTAAGTATAATCATCAGTCTATTAGTTATTTTATGATTTAACATTTTATTTAAAAAAATGCGACTAAATTTAATTTTGCATTTCTTTCCACAGGTGATATGAAAAATATTGTCCCAAACTAAAGGATAGGATTGCACTAATTACTCCGATCACCAATAATACTGGTGAACTAACATCCCAGAGTATGCGACTATAAAAACTAAACAAGCTACAAAATCCACCTATGCTGACTAACAAAAGTAGAGTCAGAAAGTTGTTCATACGACCTTTTATCGAATTCACCTTCCAGAATCTATTGATATTGCTTTGTGATTTGACAAATCTAATATTTAGGTATGGAGAAACCCAAACTAATATATACCCAACCAGCAAAAATACAATCCAAATCCACCCTTTTAGGGCTGTTCCAATACCATGAATAGCAGATGCTAACAAGAGATTTGTGATGTTAAAAAGAACTAGAAATCTTGCGAAGAGATTTGGTCTGATGCTATTCAAAAAACTACTAATTCCAATGGTAAGAGATAATCCCAAAACCGTGACTAAACTAACAGGTGACGGATCTTTAAAGTCAGGCATACTAGCAATTATTAATCCTATTGTGGTAAATATAATAAATACCAACAAACTCCAAAATATTGATTTCATCATAAGGAATTCTTGCTCCTAATATCCACAATATTACTGTTTATAAAAATTTATACAAGACACCTTCTAATGGGTAAATCAAATAGAGTTCGGATAAAGAGTTGTGTGTCCATATTTTCGTAGG
>NZ_CEYOSI010000041.1:0-19673 GCF_982879505.1 Candidatus Desulfolinea nitratireducens | reverse complement strand
GGCTGGGCTTTGGGAATGGCAGTTCCCAGGAGCGATTTATCTCTCGTTCAGAGACATGGAAAGCAAAATGGCGCTAAACGATCCAAGTGAGCGCGGGCAGACAATTGCGCTCTATGCGATCATCCTGCCCCTGATGGCTGTTTTCCTGATGGGGCTGCTTGACTATATGACCACCAGCGTGCGGGTGATGGATGCAGTTGCGATTGGCGATCTGGCAGCCCATGCAGGCGCACAGGAAATTGAAGTCTTGCCCAATGGTGTTATTCGCTCCACTGCCGAAGGGAATGCGGTTGCTGCCATTTATTTCCGCAATCAGGCACCCTCCTATCTGCAATTGAATTTTGTGCAGTGCGGGCGTTATCAGGGGAGACCAGGCTGTTTGGTACAAGCTGGAATTGAAACCCCTGGCTTTCTCTTCCCCAAGCACTGGATCGCTGTCAACACAGTGGGGTATCTCGCGCATGGGGTGACGAGAGAAGATCAATAATCAAAAAGGAAAAACATGCTGAAATTCTTTACCTATACAGATTTATCAGGCAAGCGGCATTTGCGTTCTTATGCAATTGTCGCTATCGTTTTATTCGTCTTACTGCTTTTACTTGCTGGAGGAGCAGCACTTTGGCGTATCGGGGAGTTCTCACCTACTGATATTGCAGAAACCCCTGTATTTGCTCCTCTGACCGAAACCGCTATTCCAGAGGTGATGCCAAGCAATACCCCGGAAGCCTGTCCCTCTGATCCTGCTGATTGGGCTTTGCTGGATATGCATTTGAGCAAGAATTACAAATCACTTAGCCCCACTTGTATCTACATGGAATTGGAACGAACGGTGGCTTGGGTCTTGGCGATTAATGAAGGGTATAGCCGAGCAGAGGCAATAGAAAAGCTGGGTTTTTCTTCTATGCCGATGACCATGCAAACAGGGACACTGACCATCCTCACAGATAATAAAGGGCCTGTTTCTGTACAGATGCTGATCAGTCCACAAGTGCCTGATTTGGCACAGTGGGCAATTGATAAATCTGGCAACCCCGCTACAAAGATGGCTTTGCGAGGTTGTTTTCGTACATCCACCTTTGCTGGTAATGAACGTCAGGATTGGGGAGATGGTTATGAAGTAATTTGCGTAGTATCCAAAGACACTGAAGCCGTATATGGTTTGATGCAATTAGGGGAGCATGTCTTTACAGGCGGGGATGGGCAGGTTTCTGCTTCGCGCACTTTTCTGCTCTTTGGCTATAAAGAAAAAAGCTGGACCTGGCTGGGTTGGTGTGAAGACGCGGGGCGTGTCAGTTATGAGGAAATTGGCTTGACCGCTGAATTGGCTAGTGCTGATCGTGAGATGAAAAGCTCTATCTTTGGCTTATCTCATTGGGATAGTGAGTGGCTGGAAGAAAGCTATGGCATGGCGATGAAGGCTTTGCCCAATGATTGGCAAGATGCTACGGATACTGCCAAACGCGATGCCATCCTGAATGAAATTAACGCTTATCTTGAATAGGGGAGCAGGCTGTCTGGAGACCATCATGAATTTGAAAAAGATTTTCCTAGTGCAGATTATGTTTACAATGCTCTTGAGTCTTATCCAAATAGCGCCTGCCCATGCTGATGCAGGGGATTGTTTCTATACGCCTCCAGATACCGTAACCTGCACCACAGGCGGAGGCGGGTCGAATGGAGAAGGCGGAGAAGGTGGAAACGGTGGCTCTGGTGGTGAGGAAACCGAACCTTGCACAGAAGTAGCAATAGCTGATTTCTCAAATGTCCTGATCCCGGCCAGTTATTTTTCTTTTGGAGGCAGCCCAGCGCCTGCAGGTAGCTGTATACCTGCCAGCGGGGTTGTAGATGCCTGTTCGGGCAATATTCTGTCCGCCTACAATGCTGGTCTTCCTACAGATTGCCCTACAGAATATTCCCCACCACCAAATCCATGCACAACAGAATTGATTGTTACGCCCGGCGGGGTGATCTGTGGCACCTCCTGGGATTGGCATCTGACTGCCAGTGTAAGATTACCTGTAATTTCTTTGGATGCACGCCCATACCCAGCAACCTTGGTTCGCTGGGAAGATACAGCTATCCGCCTTGGGGCACTGCCCACAAATGCTGGAACTGGTAGGTTGGCTTATGCACCTTTGGGAGGTGGCAGTCCTGGGAATCCTGCTCCAGGTGATTGGCGTGATATTCGCCTGACCCTGACCTTCCGCCCTGCAAAAAGTATAGCAAGCGTGTCTTTGCCACATATCGGAGAGTTTGACCTGCCTCTAGCAGGCAGTACAGGCAACCCGATGCTATTCCATTGGGATTTACCCTCTCATCCTGAGGCTGGAGGTGGTCCCCTCGCAGGGAATGTTGGCTTGGATGAATTGCCAGCAGACTTTCCCCTCTTCGAAGGCACAGCCAGAGCGCCTTATAGACTTTATTGGGATTTACGTTATTTGGAATGGGGAAGCAGGTGCGTAGAAGACTATGGTAGTGGCGGACTAAATTGCCACAGAGATGCATATGGCAATTTTACTGGACACAGGGAGTGGGATTGGGAAGGTCGCTCATCTGGTGGAGAAATTCCACCATCGGCAGTGCGAGGTTTACCGGCTTCGATGATGGCTGACCTGGATCATAATGGCGCGCCTGATGCCTATTGGGATCGGCGGGTAGAAATTCGGCGGATGGATAATGCCAATCGGATAGACAATCCACTTTGGGCGCGGAGTTATTCCTGGGGCAGTATCTTTTATTGGGGTGTTCGTGAAGGGCAGGGGCAGATTGGCTGGCAAGAATAATTGCGCACGAGATGACCACCCTTTGAAAAATAGTATATACTCATTATTGAAAGGTCGCTTGGGTGCCCCCCTCACCCAGGCGGCTTTTCTTGTTATTTGGCTTCTTTTTTGGAACTTAACCCATAGTTTTGCCGCTTTGGCAAAACTATGTTTCCAGAAGCTTGTTTTTGCATATGGCACAATAGCTAAAAAGCAGTCTGTTTGTTCCAAATACTGGAAAATACATCCCATAAGAGCCGCTCGATAAGAAGATTCGTTGATTCGCTCTCGCCGGATGGGTAAAGTAGCTTCTTTTGCGTTGAAAAATCGGAAATTTTTCTGACAAAACTATGGTACCAGAATTTACTTCCGGCAAAACTTTCCTTCCATTCCTTCAATGTTTTAGCATTTTTGATTATTCGCTACGGGTAAAATGCGGCAAAACTATGCTTCCAGTCGTGGCAAAACTATGAGTTAAGTGACATTTTTTTTTAACTTAACCCATATAGTGGCCGCTTTGGCAACATTATGCTTCCAGAAGCTTTTTTTTGAAAATAGCACAACCCGAAAAATAGTCTGAAAAATGAAAGCCTTCGGCTATTTAGCATAGTAGACACTGATTACCATGGCCATATTCATACGACAGCGTGTCAATTTGCCTTTCATGCTTGTTTTGAACACGGTTAGGAGCAAAAAGGAACAAATTTTTTCGGCCACATTATGCTTCCAAGATTTACTTGCGGCCAAGTTATCCTTCCAGACTGTCTTGTATCTCCTAGTTTTGCACAATCACGATAGGCTAGAGTGCGGCCACTTTATGCTTCCAGCCCCGGCCATTTTATGGGTTAAGTGACATTTTTCACTTCAACGTGACCTCATAATTCATCTCGCCGCACCCACTTTCATAAAAGTAACCGTTTCTATAGCCTCAAACTCTTATGTCCTGAATTGAGCTGCATGGCGTTCGATGATCTTGATTGCCCGCTCTACACCCTTTTCAGCGCGAATGCTTTTGCCTAGTTGCGCCGCCCGTGAGCGCACCTCCTGATCGTTTAGTGCGATTTGAATTCCTTCTGCCAGATTCTCCGCTGTCAGGGATTTTCGATCTGGCATACGCGGACCAACCCCTGCTTTGACGACCTGCTCTGCCCAAGCATACTGATCGGCAGCAACGGGCGTGATCAAACTTGGGATGCCTGCCCTGATCCCGGCAGCGGTTGAACCCGCGCCGCCATGATGAACCACTGCCGCCATTTGGGGGAAGAGCCAGTCATGCGGAACATTTTCTATATAAAAGACATTCTCAACTTCTTTCCCTTGTGCAAGCCCGCCCCATCCGGAAAGAAGAATGCCACGCTGTCCGCTACGTTCCAAAGCCCGTAAGATCAGTTCCGTTTTTTCTTCCCCATCACCAGCATTCATGCTGCCATAGCCGATATAGACCGGCGGCGGACCACTTTCCAGAAAGTGCACTAATTCTGCTGGTGGCTGCCATGTGGACGGTCTCTCCAGAAACCAGTATCCGGTCAGGAAGTGGTTTGCATCCCAATCCGCTGGTTTTGGCAAGAGTGACGGGCTAAACGCACACAAGATCGGCGTTTTCTGTTGACGCGCCTGGGCATACAATTCTGCGTATGAATGCCAGGCTTTCAGTCCCAGTTGTTGACGCCACTGATTGGACATGGGTGCGCCAATGATCTTCCAAACCAGTTGATGGGCAGCCCAATGCGTTAATTGATTGTAGCCAGGCCCAAGCGATGACCGAAGTGCCCCTAGAAAGAACGATGGAAACTCGCGTGTCGTAGAAAAAGGAAAAAGATGGACAATTGCAGAGGGGATATTGAGCAGCTCGGTTGCTTCCAAAGCCCCGATACTGGTGCTGGCTTGGACGACAAAGTCTGCTCTTTGGGTAACTTCCCAGAACTCATCATGCAGATTCAGTGCGCGCGCCAGTTCTTCGCGCATGACCCGCAATACACGGAAAGGATTGCCCCCTTTGCGCATGAAGGCTTGCATCTCCGGGTGGTTCAACGCATCCTGCGGATCGAACTCTACGGGGCGTACATCAATCCCATAGCTTTGGATCCAATCGCTAAACGTGTGCGATGTGACCAGCGTGACCTTATGACCTGCGCGTTTCAATCCAACAGCCAGTGCGAGAAAAGGCTGAACATCCCCGCGGCTACCGAAAGTGGATATGGCAACCTGTATTGAGTTTACTTTTTCAGCCAAGCTTTTTCTAAATTTTCAAGCAAAATCGGGTCACCACCGTAATTACTCAATACATTGGGGATATTAGTGATAATGCGTTTTCTGATTTCTCCGAGCGCGTTTTGCTTTTGTGTATGTTGAATAATGCCAAGAGCTTCCATAAACCCTAAAAAAATTGGCAACAATTCAAGACCAGCAGAAATTTCATAGGGTTTTCCGCCCATAATCGAAAAATGCCCTCCCAGTGTTTCGTCCATTTTCTTCGCATTTGGAATGATACAACGCGCTAAAAAAGATTTTTTTGATTTTTGGTCGCTCTTTTTGTTTTTGCCGAGTTTTTCAAATTGTGTATAGAAAATCTCAAATAATTGATGCCAACCGAGAATGCAGCGCGATAACGGTATTCCCTTTTCCCATTCAGTGGCAACAAATTCTAATAGAAGGTTCCTGAATTTTTCTCGCCATTCTTCGCTGTTAATATCTTCAAGAAAATCATCCAAAGTCCATTCTGTTGATTTGGTTTGGGTAATTCTCGGTATAAACCAATCCAACCACCCTTTTTTCCACTCTACCAAAGAACCTGCTTTATCCAAAAAGGTAGGGTCATCCGGGCGAGGATGATCGGATGATTCCAAATAATCAATGAGCATGATTTCTGATAGTTCCCCGGCAAATTCTTCATCTGCCCCATAGATATATTCCGAGGAAGCCTGAATTCCGGGATAAGCGGTTTCCATTGCCTCCAATATAATTTTGGTGCATCCATGATATTTGAGCTGGCTAATTACCGTATCGAATTCGTCAAGATGTTTGCCTGATGTGAAGGGGCTTAATAGTCCGGGTATATTGTCCCAACGCTCATCAAGAATGGCAAAAGTAATCAAATCTTGATTGTAGTAATGGCTATCATGCTCATAAATATCCAGCTTTTCATCTTGTAACTTATTCAAAAGAAGGGCATAGTTTGCACGTCCTTCTTTGGTTGTCAAATCAAAATCTGATTTTAGCGTAGTCAAAAACTCGAAAGCATATTCAGCATCCAGCACATCGGACTCTTGCATTTTGCTAAAGATCAGTAACTTTTCATCTGTTTTGCTGTTCTCGAATAAATCCCATATCTCCGATTGTCCGGGGTTTTCTTTTTCAACCTCAATTTCTTGGTCGATTTTTTCTTCAAAGTTCATTTTAGCTCCTCGTAAACTATTACAGAAACAAAAGTGTGGAAGAATTTTCAGATTCGATTCTAAACGAAACACGCCCGGAGAAAGACTCTCCAGGCGCGAGCAGAGGCAGATCAAAGTGGACGGTTTCATCCGATCCGCTCCCCTGTACGATGACGTGCGCGCAGGGCAGGATCAGGTTTTCGGCGGCAAGAAATCCTACACCAACGGGATCCCCGTCAGCGGTGAGAATACGGACTAAGCTATTGTGCAGTTGATGGGACATGGCTCCCCTCCGAGGGTGATGGTAAGTGGCTATAATAGCGGCTATGATTATAAGGGAAAATGGAGGTAGGAGAAGTTTTTCACCTAGGTCCCAACAATTTACAGTGTCGCGATCTCAATATAAGGTATGCGGTTGTCCAGTTTTTGCCCCAGCCCATCATTTTCATTTTCCCAGGACCCCAGATACAACTGGCTGTGATAATCGATATGGGGGTATTTACGTGCTAAGGGTAATAAAGAATCAGTTGTGGTCAATCCCAGCATCAAATAGGCGTAACGCCGTTCGGCTGCCAGATTGTAGACCGCTCGCAGTAGTACGGCAAAGACATTGGCATCATCATTGGCAATGCAGATGAAGCTGGCATAAGCCGAGTGGATATGTTCCCTCTGGTTGGGCAGAGGCTGTGCGCCCAGCAAACGGGCACCGAGATTGTAAAATGGTTTCACCAATCGCAGTGAGCGATCATATTCTCGCACAACAGATTGCTTGTACCCGCTCTGATCCCATAAACCAAGGACCCCAATAATTTGGCCATCCCTACGAGCAACGATGAAATCGCGGATATCGAAATCACGCACAACTTCCCCCTCTGTGAAATCGGCTGCTGAATAGACAGGGAAGAATTGCCGTTGTGTACCGTGTTCCTGCAGAAAAATGACTATCTCCGGCAGGGTTTCGGAGGAGCCGCGTTCGATTTTCCCATCAAAAGGGAGTGCTTTCATCGGGTTGCGCAGGATGATTCCCAAGGTATAGATGCGGGCGATCTCTTGGGCTGAGGGAAAATTCCGGCGGCGACGCTCCACTAAAATTCCGCGTGAGATCCGGTTTTCAGCGGAGATCACACCCAAATAGGTTGGGGTGCGTCCATCGGCGTGTAATTCCCGAAAGAAGCTTAATCCCCGATGGAGCAACCACAGGCTACGATATTTTTCTGCGATCCTGATCTGTCCCACATATCCCAAATCCTGGGGTTTTCCGTTGATGAAATGTGAACGTACAGCCCGACAGAGTACGCCAGCGATCTCCTGGCTGGGGGTGTGCCGAAAAATGATGGTCTGCCAGAAGGGTCCCATAGTGGAGCAGCCCATAAAGTAGTTTGGTTCGCGCTCAAACGCGACTGTGATGCGCCCGGGCATGGGGCTTTCCGCGAGTAGTTTGCGCAGAGCAGGATCATCGGAGGGTTGTGCAAGCTCGAAACTGAATTTCATGGTTCACTCCAGCCCCAGGCGCATGCCGTGCTTTTTGAAGCTCTCCTGACGGAACAAGCGGCTGTACATGGCATAAATAGCAAAACGATAGAGCGAGCGCAAATTGGTGCGCGGCTCGAGCGCCCGCCAAATGATATTCTTGACACTGTTGAATTCTTTGCGACAATGGAACCCCAGCTCAGTAAGCTCATCGGCACTCATCTTGGCAGGGCGGAAGGCGGCGTAGTTAAAACGATATTCCGGATGCAACCACCATTGACCCTCAAAGAGCAGGCGGTCTTCGGCCTGCAAACGCTGGTAAAGGGGTGTGCCGGGGTAAGGCATCAGCACATTGAAGGCTGCAAAGGTGAAGCGATTATTCAAAGCAAATTCTAGTAGTTTGTGTATGGATTCGGGGGTGTCGTGGTCATGGCCAATGGTGAAGGCTGCCCAAGTTTGCAATCCATGATGGTGCAGGATTTCGATCTCTTCTGCGTAATGGTCTGTGCCTCCGCTCAGGTTGGGTGCTTTGCCCATTTCGGCCAGGTTGTGAGCATCGATGGACTCAAAACCGATCACGTTCCCCAGACAGCCGCTGGCAACCATCAGTTCCATCAACTCGGGGTCGCTGGTCATATCAATACTGGCTTGTGAAACCCAGCGGATTTTGAGTGGGATCAGGGCGCGGAACAGGGCTTTGGCAGCCTCGTGGTTTGCTAGCAAATTATCGTCGACAAAGAAAAGGTGGTGCCGGGATTGAGTCTGGATTTCATGGACAACTTCATCGATAGCCCGACAGTGGTGTTGTTGATCAAAATAGGCACTGACGGCGCAGAACTCGCAGGCAAAGCGGCATCCGCGACTGAACTGCATCAGGCTGAGGGGAAGATATTTTTTGCCAGCAAAAATTTCGCGCCGGGTTAGCAAGCCTGGTTGGGGAGTGCCACCCGTAGCGCGGTAGATTGGTTGCAAGTCTCCAGTCTGAGCATCGGCGATCGCCTGGGCCCAGAGAAATTCCGCATCTCCAATGTAGATGGAGTCAGCGTGTTGGGCAGCTTCATCGGGCAATAGGGTGACATGGATGCCCCCCAGAATGACGGGCACACCGCGCTTCCGAAATTCGGCGCTGATCTCATAGGCCCGTCGGGCGGTGAAAACTTCCACACTGATGGCGACCAAATCAGTAGGTTCATCGAAAGGGATGCTTTCCTGGCGGTCGTCGTACATCACAACTTCGACATCTGATGGGGTCAGGGCAGCCAAAATACCAAGCGCCAGCGGTTCCATACGCGCTTCATCAACGAAGAATTTATGTTCCAGACGGCCAATATTCGGACGGATGAGGGTGAGTTTCATGAAGAGGGGAGTATAGAGGGTTTTGGTGGTTTTACTAACCTATGGATACCAAGGAGCCGACACCCATCAGGATGAGTAAAAAGAGGACAAGGGCCAGCATTGCCGGGCTTCCCCAAGGACCAAGCGTCCACCCCGGGTCTTTAACAACCCCCTTTTGACGTGCTTTCTTATACATGGGAATGGTGATGAGCGCCACGACGATCGCTGTGGCTCCGGCGGCCAGACGCAGCCATTCGAGAAATTGCCAGACACCGATCCAAAGGATTATCAGCGAGGGAAGTGTAGCCAGTAACCAGGCCAGTTTTGTTGATAGCCCGATCCTTTCCTGAATGATATCGGCAAGCGCAAGTGAGACAGACCAATAACTGGTTACGAAAGCAAATATGATCAGGATTGAGCCAATAACCCCCACCCATGGCCCCATTTCTTTCGTGATCCCAATAATCGCGATTTGAGTCACTTCTGTAGAAAGCCCCAGCGCGACCAATGCAACAGTGGCTGTGAGTGCTCCATTGATCCCAAGGCCGATAAGGATTGCTCGAACAGCACCGTGACGATCTGAGCCAAGGCCTTTCACCACCTGGGGCACGCTGTAGAATGTCCAGAGGGCGTACATGACCATCCCGTAAAGCGCCATCCATCCTGTTGCAGAACCAGATGTCTTAAGTGGCAGACTTAGGCCTAAAGGAATCACACCCAAGACAATGACGGACACAAGGCTGATCAGAACAATAACGCCAATTTTCTCAGCAATCCCTACGGCCTTGAGACCAAAGAAAACAACACTGGCTGAAATTATGTAGATAGCGAGTTCAGCGATGCGCTGGTGTATGCCTGTAAGATTAGCTACGATCTCTCCAGCGCCAGAGATATATGCGGCAAGATTAGCCAGAAAGGCGATACTCAGAAATGTGAATATTATCCACAGAAACCATTTTCCGATTCGCCCCTTTAATATGTAGATTTGCATCAATTCCACGATCTGGAGATCCTGCCCGGTGCGAAATAATACTTCGGCAAGCATCAGGTGTACGATGGAACTCGCAGCCCATGCTACGGGCAAGATTACCGCAAGGCCAATAATGCCAACACGCTCAGCGAGAAATGGAACGGCCATGATCCCCGCGCCAACACCGGCCCCGACCATAAGCGAGATCGCTTCCCATTGGGTAAGTTGATTATCAGTCTTCTTTTTCATCTGATTTCATTATAGAGTGATTGATGTTAGCCGATCCACAACACCTTGCCAACGGGAATCCCGTCAGCGGTGAGAATACGGACTATGCTGTTGTGCAGTTGATGGGACATAGCTCCCCTCCCAGGGCGATGGTGGATGGAGATATTATAAGGGAAAACAGAAGTACGGGGAAAATTTTTCCTTGCTCGATTATTGCCAATCTACTTTTCAATAACAGCATCCATCACTCAGGGTACCTTGTCATTTAATATCGTATGATGCGCTCTCAGGAGACCAAAGCTCAATGCAGCGAAATACGATATTGCTATTCTTATTCTTATCTTTTAGCACATCTGGATATCTAATCGAGGACCACGATCTGGATGTCTTTTTCCCTTTTCCTGATAAATCCCCCTGTGCAGATTTATCTGTGGACGAAGATGGAATCAATTGTAAGGTAGGAGAACCTTTCTGGGATACCAGCATCTTTCTTCCCTTTCCCCATGTATATATCAACGAGGTAGATATTGATTCTATCCGCGCCTTTCCAAGCAGCTCTGTGAGTGAGACTGTTGATTTCCTCAAGGTACCAACCAAAGGAGGAGATACTCCTACTCCCTTTTTCGAGTTGAAGCGGGTTCGCATCACGCTTTCTTTGCAACCAGTTACCCCTACTTATCTAATGCCTTATCTTTCCGATATTTGGGTTTTTTGGGGTGGTAATCGCGTTCCTTATCAGGGTAGATGGGAAGTCTCCTATTTGCGCCTTGTTGACGAAGATTGGGAAGAAAGGATGTATTCTGGGAGGATAAACCCTGCCGATATTCCTAATCTGCAAGACCACCTCGCCGCCGACATAGACTATAACGGCGTTCCCTCTGCTTTTTGGAATTATCAGGTGGAATTGAGTAAATGAGTCTCTTTCTTCTCTTTGCCTTATTCTTTCTTAGCCTTTTTGTCTCCCTATACGATTTTCGCCATGCCAGTATCCCAAATTGGGTGACAATTCCACTTTTTATCACAGGTCTTTTTGTCAACAGCCCTCATCCTATGGAGATATACGCTTTTTTAATCAGCTTTTGGATGGCCTGGAAACTAGGCTGGATGGGAGGCGGGGATGCAAAACTGTGGATGGGGCTGATTGTCTCTCTGCCCTCCGCTTATCAAATGCTCTGGATTATTCCCCTCATTTTCTTTGCTACAGGTGCTTTGCAATTACTTTGGCGAAAAATCAAGGGCAGAATCCTAACCGGTGTTCGTAGTCCGGGCGCATGGCGAACACTTGTTTATCTGCTGGTTATTTTGATACAGGAACTTTCCCATGCTTACTGATCTCTTTCTGGCGCTTTTGGATAAGCGTAACCAACAGGCACGGGGTAACCCGATCTTGCCTGCCCTTTTATATATCTATTGTCCCGCTGCTTCAGGTTGGTGGTTGGCTGGGGCAAACCCTGAACCCGTCTTTGATGTTGCCTGGCATGTTTTGGATGATTTTAGTCAAGGAAAAACGCTCAAGGATGCGCTCACAGAACATGGGATTGGCGAAGCAGCTCTGGGTGATATTGAAAAATATATCGGTGAAGTAGCAACTTATCGCAGCCACCACCCGATGAGCTCTCCAGAACTATCACCCCTTTTTCCTGGTGGAAGATTCGACCCCAGTCACCGACTTGGCTCTCATGTTGCGATCAAGAAAATGGGCGGTTGGGATAAGGTCCTGGAATATGCCCGTGTCTGGGCTTTTCTTCTTTACGACTGGCAGGGAGATATGAATATTTCTCAAGATGCCAGTGTCCAGATAAAACTGGAATGGTTGGCAATTACTTCGCGAGGCGTGCGAAAAGCAGTCTACTTCCCAGCCTGGGTTTGGACTGCAACAATTGGCAAAGTAGAGCGTGAGCATATCGGTCTATTGGTTGAAGAGGGACGCGGACATGACCAATTACGCTTTGCACTGGTGCAAGCCTCAGATAGAGCAGGAGATAAGAGTTGGTCTAATCCGCCCTTGGTTTTTGGCTTGCAACGTAAAAGCGGAGATGCAGAGCTTTTTCAATCTGCTTTCAAGATAGATGAATTGATGCAGATGCTCCTGCCTTTAGCAGAGAGGGCAACATCAAAAGTATCCTTTCCCTTACGGGCATTACGCAACCCTCATGCTTGCCTGGACTGTGGTTATCAATACCTATGCTACCCAGACAAGGCAAAAATGGAACGTCAAATGCCAATATTTGGAGAGGCTTCATTGAAGATGCTCCAAAGGTGAAATTAATGTTTTCTCGTAAAAGAATTCTTCGCGTACTCTCTATTCTTGTGATTGCTCTCTCAATGGTTTTTCTGATGCTCGCTTCTTCCAATATAGCCTCTGTATCCGCTGGAGGGCAAGCGAGCACGCAAGCAGATATAGAGACGCCGGATGATGAAGATGTTCCAGACGACCCAGATGATCCTCCCGAAGAATCCACTTCAATAATTACCTCTATTACGCAGTCTTTTTTCCATGTGGTCTTCCATGATGACACAATCTCCAAAGCACTGAGCAATCTCTTCAAAAAAACAGCTGAGGCGCAGAAGAAAGATTTCAAAAAGGAGGTTGTGCGCTGGTCATCAGCTTTGAATGAATTGGTGAAACCTGCTGAAAAAGATCAGTTCACCAATGTCGCTAAATCAGGGTTGAAGACTGCTGCTGCTTTGGCTCCAGCCTTATTTCTGCTTCGCCTTGCACTCTATCATTGGAGCAAATTGCTTGGGGATGGGAATGACACCCCGATGGTTGTGGTTGGGGATTGGCTTACAGCGGGCTTATTGGCTGTACTATCTGGTCCTTTTCTTGATCTGATCTCACGTTTAGGCTGGTGGATGTGCAAAGTCGCCGCGGTTGGTGAAACACGTGTCCTGGCGGCCAATTTCGTCACCCTGATGTCCGCGCCCTCCTTTTTGAGTATTACGTCGGTCATTCCCGGGCTTGTCTTTTTGCAATCCTTAATCGGGATAGCCATGACCTTTGCAGCTATCTTAGCGATGTCCGGACTTCTTTTTGCCTTTGTCTCTGCACAAGCCACCCTTTTTGTTTTGGCTGTTTTAGGGCCAGCGATTTCTGTGGGTGCAGTTATTCCACAAATGCGCTGGTTACGTTCTCTTTGGTTGAAAGCCGTTGTCCTGATTTCCCTCCTGCCACTTATTGCAGGGGCAATCTTTAAAGCAGCTGTCTCTGTAGCTGGAGCGATTAGTCAGGGAGGGATGGTGCTCAGCTTGGTGCGCTTATTATGGCTCTTTGGGGCAACGGGAGCTTTACTTTCCCTGTCTGGCATTCTTGCAAAAATGACCTTGAGTGCGTCTGGAGAAGCCGCCAAGAAAATCTTTGGGGTTGCCAAGGGATTGGTAGCCACCGCTGCTTTGGCAGCAGCTACAGGCGGCGTTGGCGCTGCGGCAGGTGGAGCTGTAGTCGCAGGAGGAAGTGCAGCTACAGGCGCTGGAACAGCGGCAACCGGGGCTGCAATGAGTGGAAGTGCATCTGCGGCAGCGAGTGCAGAAATGGCGCATCTAGCCAAAGCACAAGGTTTTAATAAATTAGGGACGGCTTTTGACGCAGTGGGCGCACACGGACAGGCAAGGGTTGCTTATGGTATGGCGCGAAGTAGTGACCTTTCAGCCAGACAAGATCGCTTGCAGACAAAAATTGATGGCTTTGGTGGTGCTTCTGCCAAGCCCCAGGCCAATCAATCACCCCCGGAATCCTCTGACCTTGGCTTTTCTGCTTCTGCGGGCGTAAAGAAGGATATTCTCTCTGGCTTTGGAGGTTCATCAGAGGGCTTTCGTTCAGCTTATAGTGGTTTATCAACTCATGTGGAAGCAGCAGGCTTTTCCCCCGACGGTTTTGCTTCCCAATACCCACAAGCAGCGGGGATGATGGCAAAAACCTATGCACAATCCCAGCAAGAAATAGATGTTGCGACTGCCCCCCTATGGGAGACAGCCAACAGAGCCGGTGTTGATGCTGAACTCCTCTCTCTTCTTGAGCAGGCAAAAGAATAAGATGATCGATGCGAACGCGACTCCTTTCTGGCTGCTATCCTTTGCGATCTTCAGTTTTGCCGACTTGCGTTATCGCTTGGTACCAGCGATAGAGATTTTCTTTTTAGCGAGTCTTTTTATTGCCGCACCTGCATCTCTTCCTCAGGTTCTTGCGATTGTCTTGGCGGTGGCTTGGGGTATCTTTGCCTCCTTCCCAGGATTTCTTGTTATCCCAGCCTTATTCTTTCCCCCCGCTTGGGTCTTGCTACTCACCGGATTTGGCGTTCGACGTGGCTTGATTGGCAGAGCAGACCTTCTTGCTCTAGCTGGAATTGCCTCTTTATTTCCTTGGACAGCCGTAGTCCTATCGGTCTTGGGTGTGGAATTATGGCGCAGATGGTGGCGGAAACGCTACCCAAGTGATGGCCTCTCACCTGCCTTGCCCGGCATGTTATTAGGTTTATCTGTCTTTAGCCTTGCTCAATGGCTTTGGGCTGTATGAAATTGTTATTCATTTGGGGGGATATGTTTTATGTTACGAGTATTACCTTCTCGATAATTATTGCAGTGGAAAAAAGAGCCTAACGCATATCAAGGGGTACCCCCATGCGGAATCTTCTATACTGCCGCCATGAGAGCTGGTGTTATTGGAGTCCCAACCCCTTATAAAATTTTTGGAGAGTTTGCCGGACTTCCCTTTTGGGGAGGCGGTCTAACGCTTTTGGCTGCTGCGCCTGGTGTGGGGAAAACCAGTTGGATGTTGCGGATGCTCTTCGATGCCGCCGCCCAAAATGTCCCCGCCGCCATAGGGTGTTATGAGCATACCGAAGAAGAATTGAAGTACAGAATATCTCAACAAGTCACTGCCATGCTTGCGGGCCCTCATGGAGAAGCAGAACAATTTGCCAAAGAAGATAAATTAGCTGAATGCGGGAATGCAGTTTTATTGTCGCTGGATGATCGCCGTGATACGGTGCGAGGGCTAGAAGATGTCTTGTTGAATACCTATAACTTTCCCCAAAAAGGAAACGCCTTGCTAACAGTGGATTATCTCAACCGTATGCCCGTTGTTGGGCTAACGGGGATGATCCCGCTGGAGTTGCGCAGTGGCGAAGCCGCTGCTGCTTTGCGATCCATGTCCAGACGACATGAGTGGGCGATTATTGTGGCAGCAGCTTTAAAAGCAGAAAGTTTTTATTTGGATGAAGATTTTAATCTGGGGCACTTATTAGGCGATGAGCGAGTGCCTTATGAAGCAGACCGTGTCCTTCTGGTTTCTCGAGATGGTGAGCCTGCCAGTTGTGGCTGCCTCAATTTGGTTGTGCATACCCTCAAAGACCGTACCGGTCCGACCCGAACCTGGAAACTCCAATTCTGGGGTGAGCGTTTCTATCCTGCACTTGAATCTGAGTTCGATGGGCATATCTAGCAGGCAGACTATATGAGTAGCGTTGGAGACATTCTACTGGGTATTTTCCGGGAGGCATGGCAGGTGCTGGTCATCCTTACCCTGGCTATTGGAATGCTGGCGGGGCTGGCACAAATCCTGCGCCTCTCAGCTGGAACGATGCTCGGTGCAAATTTGTGGGTTTGGGAGGCAATGGCGGGCATTTCTGGCGTATTGATGCTGGTTCTTTTTGCTTTTCTGGGCATCCCTGTTTTAGTAGAAGCGACTTCCTCATCTATCCCCGGAGGGGCTGGGTGCGGGCCGATTAATGACCTGGGTACATTTTCAGCCATGCTGATTGCAGGTCTGGCAGGCTTACGCATGTTGAAAGCAACCTTTTTGGCAGTCCTGGCAGCATCGGCAGGAGGCGCAATTAACACTTCTGCCGCGCTGATTGAGATTGCAGAAGCGATGTTTGGGATGCTCTTGGCAAGTGTAGCTGTACCAGTCGCGGCAATCTTTTTAGGCGCATGTTGAATTTATTTCAGGAGCAATAGGATGAAATTTTTAGAGATTAGTAGTTTGTATTTACTGGACGAAGGTGATGGTGGGGGACTCTTCGGTCCAGTTATGGATCAAATTTTAATCCTGGCGCGAGATGCGTGGGGCTTTCTAGTTGGACTGATCGTCGTTGTTGCCTTATTGGGCGGCTTGTTTTATGTCTTGCAGGGCAGCGCAGGCATGGCTTTTGGTGGTTCCAAGATGGCGACCTATGCCATTCTGGGTGTGGTTGGCTTGGTGATTATGGTGCTGATTGGTTTCCTGATCCTGCCGCAACTCGGAGACTTATTGGAAGGTTTCAAACCTGATCCGCCTTTCCGCCCAGCCCCACAGCCCTGGGAAGAATTAGGCAGGTTACTGAGAAAATATCTTCCCCATGTTTAACGACCGTGACCTGACCATCATGGGCGTGGGGGCAATTGCGGCTGTAATTTGTTTGCTAATCCCCTCCCTGGGACTTGTTGCCAAAGGGATCATCGCCTTTGTAGTTTTGATGACTTTTATGGCTTTGGCTTTGATCCGTCTGGGACCCGATCGCGTGCCGATGGAAGTCTTTCTGAAACGGCGCATCAAATTTGCGACCCAGGTTCGGCAGCATACCTATCATGGTGGACGTGACGCTGCCTTCCCCTCAACGCATATGACCAAATCCCCTTCGCATTTCCGCCCCTTATCTTTGCAGTTAGATGATAGCAATATCTATTGGGTAGTCTCAATCTGGTTGGCTGTTGTAGGGATTTATTTTGTGATTTGGCTCCAAAATGGGGGAGCTGAAGAAATCTCTTTTTGGATCAGACAACTATAGGCATTAGGAGAAAGAATGACCTTTTTATTATCCCTTATTGGCGCATTGGCTTTGGCTTCAATTCCCCTTCTTTTGGGATGGAGGCGTACCTATAGTGCCGCACAAATGGCCCGTCAAATGGGGGTAGCCCCTCCTGAGAAACGCATTGATTTGGAAAAAATGGCAAGACAAACAGGAACGGGCTTGACGCTTAATCAAATTCTTTTTGGCTTCCTGACCTGGGCTGGGGGTGGCTTTGTGGCTGGTTTGACTCTAGGAATGGTGCCTGCTATTTTATTTTCTATTGCGGGCGGATTGATTTATAGCGGTTCCTTGTCGGATATTCGGCAGGCTTTTCGCTTGCAGCAAGCCAAAGATATTTTGCGTGGGTTATCTGTTGTGGAAACCCTGCTTGGACAAGGCAGAACTTTGCAAGATTCTCTGGAAGGAGCAGCCAGATCGGTTGGGCCAGATGGTCGTCTTGTTCTTGAAGATTTGGTCCTGCGCTTGCGTACAGCAGCTTCTGATCAGGCTGCCAGGGCGGTGAAAGAATGGACGTTGACCTGGGATAACCCAGCCGTTGATATTGTTGCTACTTCTTTGCTGGCCTCCATTGAAGGACGGATTGAAATCTCGCCCCTGATTGCAAATCTGCGTACAACACTTGGTGCGGTGGTGGAGGTTTTATCCCGTGCGCGTGCAGCATCCAAAGGTATAGAATGGCAAGCTCGTTTTCTGGCACTTTTCCCTCCTGGCGTGCTGGTTGTGATTTCCATCATGACCCCGGAAAACGGGCGGATGTATGCGCAGAATCCGGTCTTTCTCTTACCTGTACTGCTCGGCTCAGGGCTGTCTTATTGGCTTTCGATGCGGATGGTTCGTAACGGGCTTTCTATTGAGGCTTCGATGGGCTTGCAGTCTGGAGAGGTAGGCATGATCCAGATGGATCGGATGGGGAAGGTTTTGTAAGACTGTATGAAAGGCCTATTGAAGATTACTTGTGGGGCAATTGCTCTACCCTTTTTTTGCGGGATAGTTTTTGTGGTTTCTTATGTAGTGATGGTGGGAATTGCCATCCCACAGCTCCCCTCTTGGGCACAACCCAGCGTCACCAAGTGGCTGCTGGATATTCCCCAGGATAGTGATAACTATGATATTGATGCCTGGGAAGGGAGCGACTTTGACCCAACCCGAGCTTTTTCTGGTACCTGGACAGATTATATAGGTTTGGATGCAGAGATTATCGGCATCCCTTTGTGGGGACCTCTGACAAAATGGGGCGAAGTTTATGAAAAGCCCTTATTGGGGTGTGATTACCATGATGCGCATTATAGCAACCATACCGGTGTTGATTTTCCCGTCGATGTAGGGACACCGCTTCATGCTGTCTTGAGCGGTGAGGTTGTTTGGGCAGGGATGAATGGTCCTTGGGGCAGATTGGTTGTGATTGAAAATAATGGCTATCAGGTTTGGCTGGCGCATTTTAGTGAAATCTATGTGGAAGAAGGGCAGATCATAGAGCGCGGTGATATTTTAGGGTTATCCGGAGGCGACCCAGCTGATCCAGGCTCAGGGAACTCTTCTGGTCCACATCTGCATTATGGGATCAAACAGCGCGATGGCGATGAGTATTGGTGGGTCAATCCCAATCAGTTTTTCTCTTCAGATGATTATCTCTCTTGGGGATGCTCCGACTAAGCACTGGATGACCGTACATATCAGGAATATCGTTTTTGCAGGCACAGAGAGTTTGGAGATTGCTCCTGGGCGTTGGACAGACACCTTTCTCTACCCTATTTCTTATAATCACTCTCTTCCGCCTTGGGATTATGCGCGTGCAGTGCGGACAAAGATCAACACCTTAGCCAAGTATCGACGGGGAGCCTCTTTGTGGATACAGGTTGAATCTCCGGGTAGATGGTATTTGGAGGAAGTGAGAGCTGCGCTTTATGGTTTGCCTCTGGCCACTGCAATTACGCGTAGTGACCATCACCCTGTTCTGACTGATTTTTCTTTTATCCCACAGACATTTATCCGACCTTCTCCCGGTGCGCCTGCTTCCGAAGGCTGGCAGCCTGTTGATATGGTTAATGAAGAAGTCCAAACCTTGCGTGTTCTGGCGAGGATCAAGACAGGCTATACATCGGAGATCGCTTCTCTGACCGGTTTTAGCGTTTGGAAAGCCAGGCGAATACTACGGGGGTTGTATAAGAAGGAATTGATAATTTCTCATGAAGAACCGCCCAAAGGGTGGGACGAGAAAAAACGTTTTTATCCATCCTGGAGCGTGAAGCGGAAGGGCGTTTCTTTGGCTTTGCGTAGCTGGGGTGTGCCAGAGGGGGCTAATTTTAGTGCCTATAAAGAAAGACGAAACCCTGAAGATGGAAGACATCGGCGCACTTCTCGGTTGTGGACTGCCTCATTACGAAGAGCATGGGCTGGGGCTGAGATTTGGACAGGCTGGAGTGAAGTGCAGATCCCTGGTCTACGAACTGCACCAGACGCTTTGGCTTGGGGACAATTAGACGGGCAAGAGACCTTGTTCTGGCTGGAGGTAGAGGGAGGCGGGACTTCTGGGCGGGTGATTATGCAGCGCTCTGCAAAACGCTTCCGTAAGGCGATTTTGTATGCGGATGACAATAATCTTCATTTGGTATTTGCCTTGCTTGCCAAACCCTGGGCTGGGCGGGCAGCGCGACTGGCTTTTGTAGGCGTGCCTGAAAAGGTCGCGGTGGTCGTTGCAGATTGGAAGGGTTTTGGCTTTTTGCCGATTCCACAGTGGGGGAGGGCA
>NZ_CEYOSI010000040.1:5205-19820 GCF_982879505.1 Candidatus Desulfolinea nitratireducens | reverse complement strand
TAACTATGGGCATTTCTAATTGTCGCCATGTCCTTTTCTAATTGTCGTTGACAGTGCAGACGGCGGAAGTGCATTTTATACTTTCTATATAGGTAGTAATGATAACTATATAGCTTTATCTGAGTTTGATGTAGCACAGAACGTAGAATGGGGTGGATATGATATTAGTAAGAGCTATTCAATTAGACATAACCAATGGTATACGTTTCGTTTCGAGCTTGATCAGAGCACACTAAGTTTCTACGTCGATGATAAATTAGCATCAACCACAGAAGCTAATTTACCACTTGTCCGAGAAAGTGGCGGCATAGGTTTTTATATTGGAGGCAATGAAGAAGTACACTTAGATGATATTAAAGTGTGGTCTTTATCTGAACAAGATACGCCCGCACATTCAACAGAAGCAGCAGCTAGCTTAGTTAGTAATAAATTAATTCGCCCCTGTGAGTGGGATGTTCGAATAAATCTAACCGGATTTGAACCTAATAGCGTAATTACAGTATCTTCAAATTACAGCGAGACAGTTTGTAGCGATGGGAGCCAGGTAACATCAGCATGGACTGTTGATTATCAAAAAAAAACAGATGCGCTTGGAAATCTTGTTACTTCATATCTTCACAAGGGTACTGGTGATTACAATTATTCCTACGTAGATGAAAAAGGAAATCGAGCTAGCTTATCTTTCTCAACCGAGCCATAACAAACATACTCCCCATAAGGAGGCTTTATTACGTTTATAAACCCAAGTGAAAATAATCAAGATAGCGAAACGCTACACTAGGAGATAACATCTCTGTTTTTCCAAAAAACACCTGAAAATTCGCCCTTTTAGGTTTTTCCTTAGAGTTCGCTCAGTGTTTCAATCCCCTCCCGAAAACCACTCTCTTCCACTGCGGAATAGGCAAAGCCCCAAACCCCTTCCAATCAGCAACAACAACCGCTATATTTTCAGGCACCCCCACAAAAGCCAATCTCGCCGCTCTCCCAGCCCAAGGCTTGGCAAGCAAGGCAAAGACCAAATGGAGATCATGCTCCTCTGCATATAAGATCGCCTTCCGAAAACGCTTTGCTGAACGCTGCATAATCACCCTCCCAGAAGTTCCTCCCCCCTCTACCTCCAACCAAAATAAAGTTTCATGTCCATTTAACTTTCCCCAAGCTAACGCATCTGGTGCGGTTCTCAAACCAGGTATTTGGACTTCGCTCCAACCTGTCCAAATCTCAGCCCCAGACCATGCCCTACGTAAAGAAGCAATCCACAAACGCGAAGTACGTCGATGCCGTCCATCTTTAGGGTTTCGTCTTTCTCTATAAGCTGTAAAATTAGCTCCCTTTGGGATTCCCCAGCTACGCAAAGCTAATGAAACGCCTTTCCGCTTCACACTCCAGAATGGATAAAAACTTTTTCTCTCATCCTGTTCTTTGGGTGGTTCTTCATGGAAAACAATCAATTCCTTTTTATGCAAATCTCGCAGTATTCGTCTCGCCTTCCAAACACTATAACCGGTTAGAGAAGAAACTTCCGATGTGTAGCCTGTCTTGATCCTCGCCAAAACACGTAAGGCTTGGATTTCTTCATCTGCCATATCAAAAGGCTGCCAACTTTCGGCAGCGGGCGCACCAGGTGAGGGTTTAATAAAAGTACGCGGGATAAAAGAAAAATCTGTCAACACAGGGCGAGTGTCTCTACGTGTAATTGCCGTTGCAAGAGGCAAACCGTAAAGAGCAGATTTTACCTCTTCCCAATACCACCTACCTGGTGATTCAACCTGTATCCATAGAGAGGCTCCCCGCCGGTACTTGGCTAAAGTATTGATCTTTGTCCGCACCGCACGACCATAGTCCCAAGGGGGAAGAGAGTGATTATAAGAAATGGGATAGAGAAAGGTATCTGTCCAACGCCCTGGAGAAATCTCCAAACTCTCTGTGCCTGCAAAGAGGATATTTCGGATATGTACGGCCATTGTAGCTTTAGTCGGAACATCCCCAAGGGAGATAATCATCCGACGTGAAAAACTGGTTTGGATTAACCCACCAATAATCATCTCCATCACGCTGCTTGATCCCATAATGCAGGTGCGGTCCAGAAGAATTTCCAGAACCAGGATCAGCCGGGTCACCTCCGGATAGTCCCAAAATATCTCCCCGTTCTATGATTTGCCCTTCTTCCACATAGATTTCGCTAAAATGCGCTAACCAAACCTGATAGCCATTATTTTCAATCACAACCAATCTACCCCAGGGACCATTCATCCCTGCCCAAACAACCTCACCGCTCAAGACAGCATGAAGCGGTGTGCCCACATCTACGGGGAAATCAACGCCAGTGTGAGAACTATAGTTCGAATCATGGTATGTACAACCTAATAAGGGCTTTTCATAAACTTCACCCCATTTTGTTAGCGGTCCCCATAAAGGAATGCCAATAATCTCTGCATCTAAACCTATATAGTCCGTCCAAGTGCCAGAAAAAGCACGCGTAGGATCGTATTCATTCCAGGCTGGCGCATCATAATTATCACTATCCTGAGGGATATCCAAAAGCCACTTGGTTAGACTGGGTTGCGCCCAGGAAGGTAGTTGCGGAATAGCAACCCCCACCATTACCACATAGGCAACCACAAAAACAATTCCACATAAGAAGGGGAGAGCGATTGCCCCACCGGTGATTTTCAATAAACCTTTCATAGAGTCTTAGAGAACCTTCCCTATCCGATCCAACTGGATCATACCTACTTCCCCAGACTGTAACCCCATCGAAGCTTCAATTGAAAGTCCGTTGCGAACCATCCGCATAGATAGCCAATAGGACAGTCCTGAACCAAGCAGTACAGGCAAGAGAAAAACTGGATTCTGCGCATACATTCGTCCGTTCTCTGGTGTCATAATTGAAATCACAACCAGCACTCCTGGCGGAAAAAGTGCTAGAAAACGAGCTTGCCATTCGATACCTTTGGAGGCTGCACGCGCACGAGATAGAACTTCCACAACAGCACCCAATGTTGTGCGTAGATTAGCAATCAGTGGAGAGATTTCAATTCGCCCTTCAATAGATGCGAGCAAAGAGGTCGCTACAATATCAACGGCTGGATTGTCCCAAGTCAACGTCCATTCCTTGACTGCCTTCGCTGCCTGATCAGAAGCTGCTGTACGCAAGCGCAAGACCAAATCTTCGAGAACAAGACGACCATCTGGTCCAACCGATCTGGCTGCCCCTTCCAAAGAATCCTGCAAGGTTCTCCCTTGCCCCAACAAAGTCTCTACCACAGATAAGCCACGCAAAATATCTTTGGCTTGCTGCAAGCGAAAAGCCTGCCGAATATCAGATAGTGAACCGCTATAGATCAATCCCCCCGCAATAGAGAATAAAATAGCAGGCACCATGCCCAAAGTCAAACCAGCAACAAGACCTCCCCCAGCCCAAGTCAGGAAGCCAAAAAGAATTTGATTAAGCGTCAAGCCTGTTCCTGTTTGGCGCGCCATCTTCTCCAGATCAACGCGTTTCTCAGGTGGGGCTACGCCCATCTGCCTGGCCATTTGTGCGGCACTATATGTACGCCTCCACCCCAGAAGAAGGGGAATCGAAGCCAATGCCAATGCACCAATGAGGGATAATAAAAAAATCATTCTTTCTCCTAATGCCTATAGTTGTCTGATCCAAAAAGAAATTTCTTCAGCACCCCCATTTTGTAACCAGATCACAAAATAAATCCCTATCACTGCCAGCCAAATAGAAACCACCCAATAGATATTGCTATCATCCAGTTGCAAAGATAAGGGGCGAAAATGAGAAGGTGTTTTTGGGATATGTGTTGTAGGGATAGCTCTATCACGTCTCCCGTGATAGGTGTGCTGCCGAACCTGGGTTGCAAATTTGATGCGTCGTTTTAGAAAGACTTCCATCGGCACGCGGTCTGGGCCCAAGCGAATCAAAGCCAAGGCCATGAAGATCATCAAAATCACAAATGCGATAATCCCTTTAGCAACCAGCCCCAGAGAAGGAATGAGCAGGCAAATTACCGCCGCAATCGCCCCTACGCCCATAATGCTTAGGTCACGATCGTTAAACATAAGGAAGGTGTCCCTTTAGCAATCTGCCTATTTCTTCCCAAGGTTGTGGGGCTGGACGAAAAGGAGGGTTGGGTTTAAAGCCTTCCAGCAACTCTCCGAGCTGCGGCAAGATTAGAAAACCAATTAGCACCATAATCACCAAGCCCACCACACCCAAAATGGCATAGGTCGCCATCTTGGAACCACCAAATGCCATCCCCGCACTGCCTTGCAGGACATAAAACAAACCACCCAGCAGGGCAACAACGACGATCAACCCAACCAGAAAACCCCACGCATCTCTGGCTAGAATTAGGATTTGCTCCATGACGGGGCCAAAAAGTCCTGGACCATCATCCAGTAAAGACTGGGGATTAGCACCTGAAAAACTCATAGATATACTCCAAAAATAGTGTCAACATGCACCTAAAAAGATTGCCGCAGCAGGGACGGCGACACTTGCCAGTAGCATCCCAAACATCGCTTCAACGATTTCAATCAAGGCATTAGTCGTATTACTTGCCCCTCCAGCAGATGCCGACAAGACTGCCAAAAAGGTCGCTTTCAACATGCGCAAACCCGCCAGCCCTGCGATCAGCATCGCTGAAAATGTACCCAAATCATTAATCGGTCCGCACCCAGCCCCACCGGGGATGGAAGATGAGGTTGCTTCTACCAAAACAGGAATACCTAAAAAGGCAAAAAGAACCAGCATCAATACACCGGAAATACCTGCCATCGCTTCCCAGACCCACAGATTTGCGCCAATCATTGTGCCTGCGGAGAGACGCAGGATTTGTGCTAGCCCAGCCAACAACCCAATAGCCAAGGTCAATGCGACCAGTACCTGCCATGCTTCCCTGAAAATGCCAAGCAGAATATCTGCAACACTACTCATCAAGTCCGCCTATTGGATATGCTCATCGAATTCAGATTCGAGTGCAGGGTAGAAACGCTCTCCCCAGAACTGGAGCTTCCAGGTGCGGGTTGGACCAGTACGGTCTTTGAGGGTATGCACCACCAGATTAAGACAACCACAGTTGGCAGGCTCACCTTCTCGAGAAACCAAAAGGACACGATCTGCTTCATAAGGCACACGCTCATCGCCTAGTAAATGCCCCAGGTTAAAATCTTCGTCCAAATAAAAACTTTCTGCCTTTAAAGCGGCAGCCACAATAATCGCCCATTCATGTCGTCTGGACATCGCACGTAAAGCCGCGGCGGCTTCTCCGCTACGCAACTCCAAGGGGATCATCCCTGTTAGTCCAACCACTGGCATACGGTTGAGATAATCCACAGTCAGCAGGGCCTTTCCTTTTTGAGGGAAGTTGTAGGTGTTCAGTAAAACATCTTCCAAGCCACGCACCGTATCACGGCGATCATCCAAAGAGAGCAAGACTGCGTTCCCACATTCTGCTAATTTATCTTCTCTGGCGAATTGCTCTGCTTCCCCATGAGGGCCTGCAAGCATGGCAGAAGCCTGTTGGGATATTCTGTATTTCAATTCTTCTTCGGTATGCTCATAACAGCCTATAGCGGTGGGGATATTTTGGGCCGCGGCATCAAAAAGCATCCGCAACATCCAACTTGTTTTTCCAACACCAGGAGCAGCTGCTAGTAGTGTAAGACCGCCTCCCCAAAAGGGGAGCCCGGCAAATTCGCCAAAAATCTGATAGGGGGTTGGAACGCCAATAACACCTGCTCTCATGGCGGCAGTATAGAAGATTCCGCATGGGGGTACCCCCTGATATGCGTTAAATTCTTTTCTCTACGATGATTATTGCTGAAAGAGAAATACTTGCAGCACAAAACATTCCCCAAAAAACAACGGCTTTATACAACCCAAAGCCATTGGGCAAGGCTAAAGACAGACAGTCCCAATAACATGCCCGGCAAGGCGGGGGAAAGTCCATCGTTTGGGTAGCGTTTCCGCCACCATCTGCGCCATAATTCCACCCCCAAGACAGATAGAATTAGGGCTGTCCAAGGAAATAAAGCTGCGATGCCAGCTAGGGCAAGAAGGTCTGCTCTGCCAATTAAGCCGCGCCGAACGCCAAATCCGGTCAGTAATAACACCCAAGCTGGAGGGAAGAATAAGGCTGGGATAACCAGAAATCCGGGGAAAGAAGTAAAGATGCCCCAAGCTACCGCCAGGACAATTGCAAGAACCTGAGGGAAAGAACCAGAAGCGGCAATAAAAAGGCTTGCCAAGAAGAAAATCTCAATCGCTGGTACCAGGCGATAACGCAAATCCGCAAAGCTGAAGAGCGCAAAGGATAGCAACCAAAAAGGTGTTGCGTTCGCGTCAACCATCTTGTTTTTTTGCCTGCTCAAGAAGAGAAAGTAGTTCGGCATCCACTCCAGCTCTGTTAGCGGTCTCCCATAAAGGGGCTGTGGCATCATCTATTTCCTGCTGGGATTGGGTATAGGTTTTCGCCATCATCCCTACCGCTTGCGGGTATTGGGAAGCAAAGCCATCGGGGGAAAAGCCTGCTGCTTCCATATGAGAAGATAGCCCACTATAAGCTGAACGAAACTCATCTGATGAACCCCCAAAGCCTGAGAGAATATCTTTTTTGACTCCAGCAGAAGCAGAAAAACCAAGGTCTGAAGATGCTGGTGATGATTGATTAGCTTGGGGCTTGCTTGACGCACCACCAAAGCCATCTATTTTTGTTTGCAAGCGATCTTGTCTGGCTGAAAGGTCACTGCTTCGAGCCATGCCATAAGCTACTCTGGCTTGTTTATGGGCACCCACTGCATCAAGGGCTGTTCCCAATTTATTAAAGCCTTGCGATTTGGCGAGATGTGCCATTTCTGTACCTGCGGCTGTTGCTGCCGCTCCTGCTCCAGTAGCTCCTGTACCAGCCGCTGCCCCTCCTCCCGCGGCTGCCGCCCCACCTGCCGCAGCACCAACCCCGCCTGTAGCCGCTGCCAAAGCCGCAGTTGCCACTAATCCTTTTGCCACTCCAAAGATTTTCTTAGCCGCTTCTCCAGAAGCGCTCAAGGTCATTTTTGCCAGAATGCCAGACAGAGAAAGCAAGGCTCCCGTTGCGCCAAAGAGCCATAATAAGCGTACCAGGCTGAGTACCATCCCACCCTGACTAATCGCTCCAGCCACAGAGACGGCTGCCTTAAAAATCGCTCCTGCAATCAGTGGCAGAAGGGAAATTAAAACAACTGCCTTTAACCATAGAGAACGCAACCAGCGCATTTGTGGAATGACTGCACCCACAGAAATGGCAGGACCCAAAACAGCCAAAACAAAGAGAGTGGCTTGCGCAGAGACAAAGGCAAAAAGAAGCCCAGACATGGCTAAGATAGCGGCGAAGGTCATCCCAATCCCGATCAAGGATTGCAAAAAGACAAGCCCAGGAATGACTGAGGTAATACTCAGAAAGGAAGGAGCAGACATCAGGGTCACAAAATTGGATGCGAGGACACGTGTTTCTCCAACAGCAGCGACTTTGCACATCCACCAGCCTAAGCGTGAGATCAGATCAAGAAAAGGACCAGAAAGGACGGCTAATAATCCGGCTGTTAGCCAATCCCCAACTACAACCATTGGAGTGTCATTTCCATCTCCGAGTAACTTGCTCCAATGATAGAGTGCAAGACGAAGCAGGAATAGGGCGGGAGCCAAAGCCGCGGCAGTCTTCAACCCTGATTTTGCGACAGTAGTGAATTGATCTTTTTCAGCAGGCTTTACTAATTCGTTCAAAGCGGATGACCAGCGGGCAACTTCTTTTTGGAAATCTGTCTTTTGCGCTTCGGCAGTTTTCTTGAAGAGATTGCTCAATGCCTTGGAAATCGTATCATCGTGAAAGACAACATTGAAGAAAGATTGGGTAATTGAAGTAACCACGGATGTAGATTCTTCGGGAGGCTCTTCAGCGTCGTCCGGATCATCTCCACCTTCAGGCGTATCAGTCTGTGCCTGCATCCTTACTTCTCCGCCTGCGGATACGGGAGCGATACTGGAAGAAGCAAGCATCAGAAAGACCATTGAAAGCGCTATTAGCAAAACGGAGAATGTGCGATGGATTCTTTTATGAGAAAGCATAGACTTTACCTTTGAAGCATTTTTAAAGAAACATCCCCAAAGAGGGGCTTTTGCCGCCCTTTTTTTGTCCTATCCGGGTAGCATAGGTGTTGATAGCCACAGTCCAGACAAGCACGAGGATTACGCAATGCTCGCATAGGGAAAGATACTTTTGATGTTGCTCTTTCTGCCAGAGGCAGGAGCATTTGCATTAACTTCTCTATCTCAAAAGCTGATTGGAAAAGCTCAGCATCGCCACTCTCGCGTTGCAAACCAAAAACCAGCGGGGGATTAGACCAGGTCTTGTCTCCCCTTTTATCCGATGCTTGTACCAAAGCGAAACGTAATTGGTCATGTCCCCGTCCATCTTCAACCAAGAGACCGATATGATCACGTTCCACTTTGCCAATCTTTGCTGTCCAAACCCAAGCCGGAAAGTAGGCTGCTTTCCGCACCCCTCGTGAAGTAATTGCCAACCATTCCATCTCTATTTGAATATCAGAATCTTGAGAGATTTTCATATCTCCCTGCCAATCATAGATCAGATATGCCCAGACACGGGCATATTCCAGGACCTTATTCCAACCGCCCATCTTCTTGATCGTAACATGCGAACCAAGTCGGTGGCTAGGGTCAAATCTCCCACCAGGGAAAAGAGGCGAGAGTTCAGGAGAGCTCATCGGGTGGTGGCTGCGGTAAGTGGCCACTTCACCAATATATTTTTCAATATCGCCGAGAACAGCTTCACCTATTCCATGTTCTGTGAGGGCTTCCTTGAGTGTTTTTCCTTGACTGAAATCTTCCAGTGCATGCCAGGCAACATCAAAGACAGGCTCAGGATTTGCCCCTGCCAACCACCAACCTGCTGCAGCGGGACAAAAGATATATAAAAGGGCTGGCAGGATCGGGTTTCCACGCGCCTGCTGGTTGCGTTTATCAAGGAGAGCCATAAAAAGATCAGTAGGCATAGTGAAGTTCCTGAACCAAAATAACGAGCATATAAACCGGCGTTCGCCACGCGCCTGGACTACGGACACCTGCCAAGGTTTTCCCCCTAACTTTTCTCCAGAGCAATTGCAAAGCAGCTGTAGCGAAGAAAACAAGGGGAATAGCCCAGAGCATTTGATATGCAGCGGGTAGAGAGACTATCAATCCCATCCACAATTTTGCATCACCTGCGCCCATCCAGCCTAGTTTCCATGCTATCCAAAAGCTGAGTAAGATAATGTAGATGCCAAGAGGATGAGGGCTGTTGGCAATAAGCCCAAGGATTAGAAGTGGGATTGTTGCCCAATTTGGAATGCGGGCATGGTGAAGATCATATAGGGACACAAAAGCAGTTAGAGACAGAAGCGCAAGGAGAAAAAACAGATTCATTTACTCAACTCCACCTGATAATTCCAAAAGGCAGAAGGATTGTTGTTGAAATCTGCGTCAGCAGCAAGGTGGTCCTGTAGATCAGGAATATCAGTTGGTGTTATTTTTCCTGAAGACAGTCTCTCTTCCCAGTCTTCGCCAACGAGAAGCAAATAAGAAAGCTCCCACTCTGCCGCATAGGGAACACGATTTCCACCCCAAAAAGGCCAAATATCAGAAATGTAGGGCATTAAATAAGTTGGGGTAATTGGTTGGAAGGAAAGTGTGAGGCGAACTCGTTTCAGCTCAAGGAAGGAAGCATCTTCCTCTCTTGGTGTTTTCAGAAATTCTATGGTCTCACTCACAGAGCTACTCGGAAAAGCCCGTATAGAATCAATCCTTTCTTCATCAACATATAAATGGGGAAAGGGAAGAAAAAGGCGGGTATACCAGAAGGGCTCTCCTACCTTACAGATGATGCCTTCTTCACTTACTGATAATTCCGTACACGGGGATTCGTCAAGAAAATCGGGCATGACACCTTGATCATGGTTTTTGGATAGATAACCTGATGTGCTAAAAGATAAGAATAAGAATAGCCATATCGCATTTCTCTGCATTGGGTTGCGGTCTCCTGAGAGGGCATCATACGATAATAATTATGGGGGTACCCTGAGTGATGGATGTATTTTCTTGAATATTCCCATGCAAGACCACCATTAAAGCGAAAAGCCGCCTGGGTGAAGGGGGCACCCAAGCGACCTTTCAATTATCAGTATATAGTCTTTTTCAAAGGGTGGTCAGCCCGTGCGCAATTTTATTACCAGAGAACATTTTCTTCATACCAAGTGTCTGTGCCACCGCCACAGACCTTACCACCCACTCTTTTTTTACCATCAGATGGAATCGCGTCAAAAGAAAAGCGATAAGCATCATCTGGCTTGCAGCCATGCCCTTCAGCAAGTTGACCAGTAATTCTCACAGATCTATAGCCTTTGCCTTCGAGGTAGGCTATTGCACTAAAATCCGCTTCCAATTCTTTCCAGAAAGTAAAGCTACAGAAAAACAGTACGAGAAAAATAAAGGCAATCAGGAATGCTTTTTGTCCATTGCTCATGCCTTCACCGATGCCTTAAAATGAAAAGCCACCTGGGTGAGGGGGGCACCCAAGCGACCTTTCAATAATAAGTATATACTCTTTTTCAAAGGGTAGTCGGCTCGTGCGAAATTATTCCTGCCAGCCAATTTGCCCTTGCCCTTCTCGCACGCCCCAATAAAAGATGCTGCCCCAGGAATAGCTCCGCGCCCAAAGCGGATTGTCTACCCGATTGGCATTATCCATACGGCGGATTTGCACAGAGCGATCCCAATAAGCATCTGGCGCACCATTATGATCCAGGTCTGCCATCATTGAAGCCGGTAAGCCCCGCACAGCTGATGGGGGAATTTCTCCACCAGAAGAGCGACCTTCCCAATCCCATTCGCGATGCCCCGTGAAGTTGCCATACTCATCACGTCCGCAGTTGAGTGCCCCACTGCCACCCTCTTCACAATGACTATCCCATTCCAAATAACGCAATTCCCAATACAGACGATAAGGCGCTTGGGCTCTGCCTTCAAAAAGAGGAAAATCTGCGGGTAATTCATCCAGGCCTACGCTTCCCGCCAAAGGACCACCACCAGCTTCTGGATGAGAGGGTAAGTCCCAATAGAAAAGCATGGGATTGTCTCCCAGCGGTAAATTAAATTCACCAATATGCGGCAAGGAAACACTTGCTGAGCTTTGGGCTGGTCGGAAGGTCAGGGTCAGGCGAATATCACACCAATCTCCTGGGGCAGGGTTACCAGGACTACCACCGCCCAAAGCAGCGTAATCAAGTCGCCCTGTTCCAGCACTAGTAGGCAGTGCCCCAAGACGGAGAGCTGTGTCTTCCCAGCGGACTAAAGTCGCAGGGTAGGGACGGGCATCCAAAGAGATCACAGGCAACCTCACACTGGCTGTAAGATTCCAATCCCAATCAGTGCCACAGATCACGCCACCAGAGGTTACGATCAATTCTGTTGTGCATGGATTTGGCGGCGGGGTATATTCTGTTGGGCAATCGGTTGGAAGTCCAGAAGTATAGGCAGCAAAAATATTGCCAGAACAAGTATCTACAAGTCCGCTGGCAGGAATGCAGCTACCAGGAGGGGCTGAACCACCCAGTGTCGTAAAATAACTTGCGGGGATCAAAACATCCGAGAAATCAGCTAAAGCTACTTCGGTACAAGGTTCTCTTTCCTCACCACCCGATCCTCCATTCCCACCTTCTCCGCTTTCACCGTTATTCCCACTTCCACCTGTAGTGCAGCTTACAGTATCTGGTGGCGTATAAAAACAATCCCCTGCATCAGCATGAGCGGGTGCTATTTGGATAAGGCTTAATATGAGCGCAAAGATAATCGGAATAAAGAAAAACTTTTTCGAGTTCATGATGGTCTCCAGACAGTCTTTTCCCCTATTCAAAATAAGCATTAATTTCATTCAGGATAGCATCGCGGATAGCAGTATCTGTGGCATCTTTCCAGCTATCTGGCAAAGCCTTCATTGCCAAACCATAGCTTTCTTCCAACCAGGCACTATCCCATAGAGGCAGGCTAAAAATAGAGCTTTTCATTTCACGATCAGCAGTAGCCAATTCAGCGGTCAAGCCAATTTCTTCATAATCGACACGTCCCCCGTCTTCACGCCAACCAAGCCAAGTCCAACGCTTACCCTTATAGCCAAAGAGCAGGAAGGTGCGCGAGGCTGTGATCTGCCCATCTCCGCCAATGAAGAGATGCTCTCCTAATTGCATCAACCCATAAGAGGCTTCTGTATCTTTGGATACGACGCAAATTACTTCATATCCATCTCCCCAATTCTGCTGCTCATTTCCAGCGAAGGTAAATGTGCGAAAACAACCTCGCAACGCCATCGCTGTAGCGGGATTTCCCGCCCCATCAATTGCCCACTGTGCCAAACCAGGCACTTGGGGACTGATAAGCATATGCACAGACAGAGGGCCTTTATTGTCTGTGAGGATTGTCAGTTCGCCTGTTTGCATAGTCATGGGCATAGTGGAAAAGCCTAGAACTTCTGTTGCTTCTGCTCGGCTATAGCCTTCACTAATTGCCAATACCCAAGCTACCGTCCGCCCCAATTCTGTGTAGACACAGGCCGGGTTAAGCGACTTGTAGTTCTTGCTCAAAGGTAAATCCAACAAAGCCCAATCAGCAGGATTAGAGGGGCAGACTTCTGGTGTGTTGGTTGGTGGTGTTTCAGGAATAGCGGTCTCTCTAAGAGGGGCGAAGACGGGTGTCTCTACAATATCAGTAGAATCAAACTCCGAGATACGCCAAAGCATTGCTCCGCCAGCGAGCAAAAGCAATAAGGCAAATGAAGCGATAGCGATAATCACATAGGTACGCAAGCGCCGCTTTCCAGATAAATCTGTATAGGTAAAGAACTTCAGCATAATTTTCCTTTTTTATTATTGGTCTTCTCGTGTCACCCCATGCGCCAGATAGCCTACGGTATTGACTGCAATCCAGTGCTTGGGGAAAAGAAAACCAGGGGTTTCAATCCCAGCCTGCACCAAACAGCCTGGTCTGCCCTGATAACGCCCGCACCGCACAAAGTTCATCTGTAAATATGAGGGGGCCTGATTACGAAAATAAGTAGCTGCAACCGCATTCCCTTCGGCAGTTGAGCGGATGACACCATTTGGCAGCACTTCAATTTCCTGTGCGCCAGCATGAGCAGCCAGATCACCAATGGCAACGGCATCCATCACACGCACACTGGTGGTCATATAATCAAGCAAACCCATCAAAAAAACAGCCATCAGGGGCAGGATAATGGCATAGAGTGCAATGGTCTGTCCACGTTCACTGGGATTATTTTTTCTCAACGCCATTTTGCTTTCCAAGTTTCTGAACGAGAGATAAATCTTTCTTGGGAAGAGCCATTCCCAAATCCAAGCCTGAATAATTCCGGGATTTGCCAGGAGACAGTACAAGCTCCGGGGTCGCCTGGTGCGCGCGGCGGTTCTACGCTTACCCTATACTGCACACCAAAAGTGCCACTCCATTCGGAGTTCAGGGTGGTATTTGCAATTTGATAAGCATTTTGTGCAGCCCGAACTGCATCGGGAGATTGGCTCAAAAATTGGGCGCAACCATAAGCAGATGCGGTTGCTGCGGTGCGTGCCCGGTGAATAGGAATTAGCGACAAAAAGCCAAAGGCCATCAGCACCAGCAATACAGAAAACATAGCCGTTTCTGCCATCGCCTGCCCCTTCTCCGATCTTCTAGCCTTCGCTCGCATTACTCAAAGCCTCCTGGCGGGGGCGGACCGGGATAGAAACGCCAAAGTCTGAAAACGGACTCTCCTTTTTGGGCTTCTATCAAAGTGATCCCAAAAGCCCAGGGCGTGGTCTTTTCTATGGAAATCGTCGAACGAACTCTGCGAGGCGCATCTTGGCTGGTAGCAACTGCTTCTTGAATATCGGGCCAGAGGATTGTGCCTCTGGCGATGCTGGTGGCTGGGGTGTTATAAGAACCTTCGGCAACTCCGGTAATGAAGACGCCCCAATCTGCCGCTGTTGCCCGAAAAGCATAAAAGCCAGCAAAGACCAATCCGAAAATCAGCAAGGTCATAATCGGGATCATTAGGGCAAATTCCGGCATAGCCTGTCCTGCCTGTGCTCGTGCCGCAGGTACGGGTGAGCAATGTCGAAGGCGGTGCTCTGAGTAACACCGAAGAGCCTGTCCGCGCTCAGCATTCTTTCTCATCCAAATTTCCTTATCCACCTGCAGCCATATTGAGAGCATTTATCCCGGTCTGGAAGGCGTTGATCACCGCTTCTCGAAACTGCGGAATAACTGCCATTGCGATCACACCGATCGCACCAAAGATTAAGGCATATTCGCCAAAATCCTGCCCGCTTTCATCACTTAAAAACTTCTTTATTTCTTTAAACATCCTTTTCTCCTTGATTCAATGAATGGTTGTTCAACCGCTATATAAACATAAAGAGCAGGTGGGTATCTATGCACATGCACAAAAAAAGACTTCCTGCGGGAAGTCTTTTTTCACCATCAGATTACTCATATCTTTTAAAAAACACTACCGAGAAAAGGCATC
>NZ_CEYOSI010000040.1:0-5195 GCF_982879505.1 Candidatus Desulfolinea nitratireducens | reverse complement strand
TCACCATGGATAGCACCAAGCCCACCACAGCGGTAACCCCAAAAAGACCACTGCGCCTGCGCACAAGAGCGGCACGCGTTTCGGTGATCTCCAATACCGTGCGATGAACTGACTCTCGCAAAGCAGTTACGCTTGTGAGGATAGGACGGCTGCGCTGGAAGAAATCCAGAATATCGGTCAGAAAAAGTGTCGCATCCACATCAGATGGATCGGGCAGGTGTGCTTGAACAACTTCTACAGCCTCTTCAATATCTTTGATCTCTATCTGTGCTACCAATAGTCCCAGCAGATTACTGAATGTGCCGCCTACCGATGCCGTTCTGCGCAAGGCATCCTGTACCCCAACACCAGACGATAAAAGCGATTCAAGCACAGATAGCGCAATTAACATATTATTGCGCATGGTTTCTGCGCGTGCTTTTGCCATTTTCTCCAAACGCGTATAGGGGCGACGTAAGCCCAGATAGATATAAAAAGCGGCAAAAAGAGGGGCGGCAACCAACATCCCGTTCATCGCGAGTGCGCCTGCCATCAAACCGCCAACCAGCAAATACTTGCTGAACTCACGAATAGCGGCGGCATAGAATTCCCCTGGCGTATCATAGGGATAGCCCGCTCTGCGGATTAGTCCCACCACATCCAGCATATTCTTTGCATGTTCCGGGTCAAAACGTTTGGGGAGAATGGCAATCAGAATCGCATCCCAAGTTGATCGTCGTTGTGGGATTTTATTTGCATCCTGAAAGGCGCCATCCAAACGACTATGGCGAAAAACCCCATATTGGAAAGTCGAAATAATTTCAAATACAAAGGCCGCTACACTGAGCGCACCTAAAAAAGCCAAACCTGTCATAAAACACACCTCCGTTTTTCAAGAAAATACCAGCTAATGGTTCAGGGTAGTCGTGGCGTGCTCCCCAAAAGTTCAGCTAAAACTCTCTTTTGCGCTTGCGTCCGGCGGATTTCTTTTGGTTCGCGAGGCACGCAATTCATCACATTGCCGCTTCCAGAAGCCCAGTTTTTGCCACCGAACTCTTCTGGCCATAAGGGATGTTCAGCTTTGTCCCAATTGTGGGGTAGACGATAAACACCCTCACCACGCACAGCCAAGAACCAACTTTCCAATGCTTCAAAGCGTGGACCCCATAATCCCCAAAGGAGTTGGCGGCGCACCTGCTCATTTTTGGCAAAATGAAGTTTCCGAGTGCAGTCTCTACAAAGCGGAACTGCATTTTCAGGACGCTTTAAGCGCCAGGCAAGTTCAGGAGAGAGATTCTCACTAGGCAAAACAAAACGCCAGGAAGCATTTTTTCCACAACGAATACAAGCTTTTGAAAATTCTTTTTCCCAAGGAACGCCAGCCAAAGCTGCTGCGAAGAGTTCATCCTGGAAAGCATTCTCCACATCAAACATTTGTCTGGATAAACTAACCGCCCCATCTGGGATGCTGATTTGCGCTTCGATACGGCAATCCAGAATAAAACCTGCGGAAGCCAATATCTTGCCACGCTCCCAGGGCGAAAAGTGGTTTCTTATAATTTCCGGATCTACACGCCCATAGCCACTAATCCCACACACAGAGCGAACCCGCCTGAGATCGGCTACTGAGGCAGCAAAAAGGGCAAAGATTAAATCCTTGATCCCCGTATTTGCATCAATTCCGCCCACCGCTGAGTTTTTATGCTCTCCCACTGCGGAGATAATGTCTGCTATCAACTTTTCATCCATTTGCATATCCGGAGCCATCTCCACGATCAAATCTGCCGGGGGCAAGGACACAAAACACCAAGAAGAGATTACCTTTTTAAAGACAATTTCAACATCTTGCTCATCCCCCCTTGCCAAAGCCACAATACGCAAAGACGGACAAAAAAAGGTCTGAAAAAGCCGGCGCGTTTTTGTAGGGTAGATAAAAACAAATATTTTTTCACCAAGTCTGCGACGGAACATCACCCCCCAAGCTTGAGAGAAAGCTGAGCGTAAAAGAATAATTTTTCGCATGATTCAATTCCTTTTTTGAAATCTCACTCGCCAAAAAGACGTTTCAATAATTCCTCTTTGGCTTGGTCTTCCAATGAGCTGAAGGCAGCCAGATAAATTTCATCATCCACAGCTTTCCCTTCTAAATCTTTTTCAAGCATAGCTTTGAGTTTATAGGGGGAAAGTTTTGCCAGAGCATTTGCTGGCCACCCTGGACCACCTCGCGGCGATTCCAGCGTGCGCGCAATCGCATTGGAAACCCCGCTTGCGTCATGCAAGCCCGCCCCAGCCGGGGTATAGGCATAAAGTAGCCATGCAGCAAAAGTCTCGCCGGTTGCACCTGCTCTGCGCAAGGTGTTGCGCTTTTGGGGGCTAGCGACATTAATTGCCAGCAGATGGTTTAAATCCCAATAAGACATAGACCCCACCCCCGTTTTTTCTTTGTGGCGATATTTCTTTTTTTCTTGTGGGGGGATTAGGGGGGAGGTTTTTAAAGGAGTTAAGGGGTTCTTTAAAGAGTTAAGGGGTTTAAAGACTCTGCAAGTCGCGTAAAGATCGTCTGCAAATCGCGTAAAGCCCATACTGCAAATCGCGTAAAGATCATATGCAAATCGCGTAAAGACGATACTGCAATCCGCGTAAGCTTCTTCCTCACATTCGAGCGCAGCTTGCACGATCTCAGGCGGAATATCATTCAATAAAACACGGAAAGTACGCGGACTGTGGTTGAAATTTTCTGCACGCCCTTCATCCAGATTTTTTAGGTAAGCAAGAGTTACAGGATGGCGCAACTTTCCCGGCTCTTTGGCTTTTTTGCCGAAACGTCCATTCATCCATTCATAGATCGTCATGGGGCGGGAAATACCCAGCCAATGGGCAATTTCAGCATAGCCACCCTGCACTGTGCAAATATCTCGTTGCTCATCTTGCCCCTCATAGCAACGATCTCGTAAGAGAATATACATCCAGGCTGGACCTGCACCCAAATGGGGCAGGATATGCTCCAAAAAGAAAAGAGAAATTACGATTTGGTCGTTTTGCGGCATGAGATGCATGCGTAGTCTTTCAGCAAAAGCCTCTAGTTGCGAAGCGGGTAACTCCCCTGAGAATAAATACCGCACGATCTCAGCCACATCCATTGGTTTGCCAGGTGAGCTATTTTCTTGTTGAGGTGCAAATAGTTCACTTAGAGGTGTTTCGCAAGAAGCAGCCAAAACGCCGGCGGGGCCGTTAAAAGTCTCAACACCAGATTGCAACCACTGTGCCAGTGAAAAGGAATCAGAACCGGTCAAAGGCAGCGTAATTGCAACAGTGTATTTTCTTGGTAGGCGACGAGGCTGTGCGCCCTCTGCCCACTCAGGCTCAGTCGTCTTTGAAGTCACCAAGCCAGATAACTTCTCCCAGGTTTTCTCTCGTTCAACTCGATTCCAAAAAGTACGCTCACTAATGCCACAAAGTGTGGCAATCTGTTTTCCTGATAAGCGAGCAGTCTTTTGACCACCACGTCCACCTTCTGAATAGGCAGCCTGCCTAAAGCCCACATACATCCAACCTAAATCTGGGCCTAACTGGCTGAGATGTTTACGGAAGTACCCAGGCAGATAAACAGCTCTATCTGGACGTACCACCTGGTAATACAGAGACGCAATTTCTTCGCTTGAGACTGCAATCTCTTTTTTGTCAAGCTCGTCTTCGACATCATCATCTTGCGATGCTTCACTTTCTGAGACCACAAACTCAACCTGTACAGACTGATTCATCACCCCGATCAGGAGGCGGGAGACCGTGCTGGTTAGGCGACTTTCCAACCAATCACGAGCATAGGCGTTGCGAACACCAATGGTCAAAGCACCATGACTAAACTCCAAAGCTTTCGTGTCTCGCACCCAGGTATCGAAAGAGGCACGCGGCATCTCCATTTGCAGTTGTCCCAAGACAATTTTCCAGGCTTTTTGAATATCCATAAAAAAGCCTTCCTTAGCCCACCTGTGCAAGCAGAAGGCAACTGTCTGTTCCGCTCGGTTTTGGGCTTCCTGTGGCTTCGGCGTAGACGGCAACGTAGGCGGGTATGTAGACGGAGCGTAGACAAGACGTAGGCGACACGTTGTCATTGCCGTCTACGCTCGCTATTTTTGTAAAAAGTTTTTCAAGAATTTGTCCAGGCATCAAAAATCTCCATCCAGCACTAAACTGTAATTCGTCGTTTTTTCAACAGGCTGGAGTACCAACTCGCCACTGCTATACGCTTTGAGTGCATATTGTAAAAATGCAGAGATGAGCTCTCCCACTGGAATATCCAAGCCCTTCTCAGATGCCAGTACACCGATCTCATCCTTGAGTTCAGCAGAGAAATTTCGCCAAGTCGTGACCACCCGCCAGGATGCTTCTTTGGGCAGCTTTTTTCGACCTGCCTTTCCTATCTTTCGTTTGGATGCAGTTCTCTTAGGAAAAAGCGTCATCCGCAAGCGTTCGGGGTTAGGACGTGGGGCAAGAATAAGTTTGCCGCGACTATAAGCATCCAGTCCATACTCCAGCAACGCACGAGCGACTTCACCTATAGGCACATGCAGTTCTTCTGCAAGCTGACGTACTTGCAAAGCTGCTTGTGGATCAACACCACGATAGACCACCTTCTCACTCTGATGATTTCGCTCCCAATCCCGTTTGCGCCGACGTGGGGCAGCCATAGGCAGGGATTCATAAATATCAGGTGGTGCAGCGGATGAGCTTTCACTTGCAGGCATATCCCCAAAGGGATTTCTTCGATCACTCATATTCCCTCCTAGAATTTCAGAACCTGCTTCGTTAGGCTCATATACTCCTCTGCGGAGCGACATTTCTCATCATATTCAAAGATCGTTTTCCCTGAAGCAGCACATTCTCTCAGAATAGTGGCTCGGTGAATGGGATCCAAGACACTCTCTCCGAAACGTTCTTTTAGTGCTGTATTCGTGATCTTGCTTTCTCTGGTTTGGGCATCATAGAAGGTTGGCAGGATGCCTAAAAGTGCTCCTTTCCAACCCTTCTTTTGTTGCAAGATATTCATCATATAGGCAACTTTTCCCACACCTTCCGCAGAAAGAAACTCGGTTGCGGTAGGAACGATTACGAGATCAGATGCCCAAACAGCCCGCTCCTGAATACCTCCCACGCTGGGTGCGGTATCGAAAATAATATAATGCAACCCTTCTTTGAAAAAAGGTTTGAGCGCAGTC
>NZ_CEYOSI010000039.1:0-20032 GCF_982879505.1 Candidatus Desulfolinea nitratireducens | reverse complement strand
CGAATTTCTTGCCCTGGCTGAGCAGGTCGGGCTAAAGTCAACGGTTGAAAATTATACAATAGAGAATGTCAATCGTGCGCTTGAAGATATGAAATATAGTCGTTTTAATGGGGAGGCAGTATTACATTTGAAGTGATCCCATATTTGGGGTTGGCAGCAAAATAATAACCTTGAAAAAAGAGGCGTTTTATTGTGACATCTGTTACTTTTCGGCCTTGCCGAGCACCTGTATAATAATGGTGTTCTGAACTCATATATAGGAGAAAATATGACCGCAAAAATTATTGATGGCACAGCAATTGCCCAAAGTGTACGTGATGAAGTCAAAGAGAAGGTTGCAAAACGCGTCGCTGCTGGTAAACCACAACCTGGTTTGGCCACAGTTTTGGTTGGTGAACGTGTTGATTCGGCTGCTTATGTTCGCATGAAGCAAAAAGCTTGTGCCGACCTGGGGATGACATCCTTCCACCACCCACTTCCTGCGGATATCAGCCAGGAAGACCTTGAGAAATTGATCAAAGAATTGAATGCTGATCCAAAAGTGAATGGCATTCTGGTCCAGTTACCTTTGCCCGGCCACTTGGATGAAGAACGGGTTTTGCAGCTTATCAGCATAGAAAAAGATGTTGATGGTTTTTCACCCCTTAATATTGGTCGCTTGGCGCAAAAAGGTCGCGAGCCTTTGTTTGTACCTTGCACACCCTACGGCTGTATCTACCTGCTCAAGGAAGCTGGTGTTGAACTTTCAGGTGCAAATGCAGTAGTTCTGGGTCGTTCCAATATTGTGGGTATGCCCGCTGCTTTATTGCTGATCAAAGAAAACGCAACCGTGACAGTTGTTCACTCCCGGACAAAGAATATCGAAGAAGTTGTTCGTCGGGCGGATATCATTATTGCCGCAATAGGTATGATGGAGTTTGTGCGCGGCGATTGGGTTAAACCCGGTGCAGCGATCATTGATGTTGGCATCAATGAAAAACCCGATGAGACCAAGAAGCGTGGTTATCGTCTGGTGGGTGATGTCAATTTTGATGAGGCAAAAGATGTTGCTGGTCATATCACTCCGGTCCCCGGCGGTGTTGGCCCGATGACGATTGCCATGTTGATGGCAAATACCTTGCGTGCAGCTGAAATTCAACAAGATTAAATATAGCTAATCTTAAAATCAGAAACAGCCTCATCAAAAGATGGGGCTGTTTCTGATTTGTGGGGGGATTTTACCGGGATTATGATCTTTCAGGCAGATTCTAAATTATTCCTCTTCCTGATTATCTTTCAAACCCTTTGCTTTGCGTTTCAAATTCTTGAAATAATCTGTATTAGTGATTTCGGCTACTTCCTGGTCTCGTTTTACTGCGTCTATCACAATCCGCAATTCCTGGATCTCTTTCCGCAGACTCTGTTCCTGAATATATCCTTTCAGAGCGGCGCTAGCCAGAGATGAGAAGGACTCCATTAATTGTTGCAGGTTATTGTCAAAGGGGATCAGTGCTTTCTTTCTCGAATTCAAAGCATTAACCAGTTCTAATACACCGAGTATATTTCCTTCACTGTCCTTCAATGGAATGGTCAAAAAAGAAACTGACGCATATCCAGTGCGTTCATCGAAATCCTTCGTGTCAGAGAAGTCGAATTCATCATCCTTGTATGCATCTACAATATTGACCGTCTCGCCGGTTAGCGCCGCATATGTGGCAATATTATTGTGATTTGGTTCACCAGTGGTTTCATCATATAAGCTCAGTGATGGTAAAGAGATTTCTTTGCCACTTTTACCACCCATAGAAATATCAAGCATATCATTACGAACTACAGCGTACTCGAGTTGCTTGTCCTTGATCAAATATAGCGAACCGGAATTTGCGTTGCAAAATGATTTGGCTTCCAGCAACATTTTTTCCAATAAGCGACCAAAATCTTCTTCAGTGCTTAGTTCAACTCCGATGGGGATGACAATTTCCAACAAGCTGTCGGCGCGTTTCTTTTCAACACCAACTTGAATGAGTATTTTGCGTAATAAGCCGGTGACATATAGCCCGACGAGTGTAATTCCGCCAATTCCGAAGGCCGCTGCCAGAAAATCTCCACCAATCTCGAATGTTGAAAGTATTTTAAAGAGGGCGGTATAACCGACACCTGCCCCTAAACCGCTAAGAAGCAGAATGAGGCGGTTGGCTCTGTGTCGAAAATAGAATTGAGTGATTGCGATGCCGATGATGCCGGATGCTGTAGCATATATGAGCGAGACCGATACGGCCTGCACCACAATTAATTCAATATCATGTTCAGGAAGCAGAAGAAGGATAGTTCTTATATTTTCATATGCGGCATATCCAAGACCGGATGCAATCCCGTATACGGCCCCATCTATCAGGTTGTCAGATTTTTCGAGATAGATGACAATGAAAACACCCATAGAAACAAAACCAAGTTGGATCAAGGGGGAGATGACAATATTGATTGCCTGGTGGGTCAACCCCATCTCAAGCAGTTTTGGAACCAGCAGGGTAAATCCGCCAAAGCCAGCTGCCCCCCAGATCAGGCTCAGCAGCACCCAGCCAACATTACGACGGGTAAATAGGCCAAATATATACATGACCAGCATCACGATTGTGGGAATTCCTGCGCCAATAATTATTTCCATATTTTCCATCCGTAGTTTGAGAGTTTATCAATTATACCCGCAGACTTGCAGCATACATTTCCTCATAATTATTTTTCTTGACAATATATTAAATTGCCAGTATTATGAACTTGCTAATACTAGCAAGTAAAATATAATGTGAACTAAGCTATGCTTTGAAATAAAAGGAGTAAAGATGGTTGATCAAAATACGCCAACCAAAAAATTTCAAAAAGAGATGAACTCAGGCACGGCATCGCTGGTTTTATTAAGCGTGCTTTCGCAAAGCGAAATACCGATGTATGGCTATCAAATTGCCAAGTTGCTGGACGAAAACCGGAAGGATGCCCCCGCGATGAAGCAGGGCGCTTTATATCCTGTGCTGCGTTCGCTTGAAAAGAATGGTTTGCTTTCCAGTAAAGTCGAACCTTCGGTTTCGGGTCCACCACGCCGCTATTACACCATTGCTGCTGAAGGCCGCGAAGCACTCATGCTCTGGACTGAGATATGGAGCCAGATGAAAAATTTTGTTGATCATATTCTTGAAGGAGAAAGCCATGTTTAGTACCGTTGATGAATATCTCGATGCTCTAAAAGAAGAAATGCAGGGGGTCGATAGTGCCACCCAACAGGATGCTTTGGTTGATGCTGAAGAACATTTGCGCACCGCTTTGGAGACTGCATCTGAAGATCAGCCTGAAATGGACCCTGCTGATGCACTATCTGCCATCATTGAAGATTACGGGACACCTGAAGAAACTGCTGCTGCCTATGCGGAAGTGGAACGGCTCACTGCCCCCGCTTTGGCTGGGTCGGCCACCAAAAAACAACGATCTGGGCTGGGAGCTTTCTTTGCCATTTACGCTGATCCCAAGGCTTGGGGTGCGTTGCTTTATATGCTGATCGCCTTTGTGACTGGGATCATCTATTTCACCTGGGCTGTGACAGGGGTTTCCGTCTCGATCTCTTTTGCCATCTTTATCTTTGGATTGCCGGTTGCTTTGCTCTTCCTTTTGTCAGTCCGGGGCATCGCATGGCTGGAGGGACGTTTGGTCGAAGCATTATTGGGGGTGCGGATGCCACGACGATCACTACCCTCTCCGCAAAACACAAAACTGCTTGAGCGTATCAAGGCGCTCTTAACGGATAAGCACACCTGGTTCTCACTGATCTATATGGTCTTGCAGTTCGCCTTGGGAACGATATACTTTGTCGTTTTAGTCACGGTCTTTGCCATTTCTCTTTCGGGGATTGCCGTCCCGATTATTCAGGAGATTTTCGGCTTGCCCTTTGCTCAGGTAGGCAATTTTGACTATTTTATGCCCCATTGGGGATACCCCCTGACTGTATTAGCTGGTTTACTCTTATGGACAGTGACCTTGCATCTGGTCAAATGGGTGGGTGGATTACACGGACGTTTTGCGAAAGCGATGTTGGTAGCTGAACAGGGCTAAGTTTGCTGACAAGGAACCCGTTCCCTTCAAGGGAACGGGTTCCTTGGTTTAAATTACTTTGAGTTGGTTTTTTTGTCTGCTAGCTTATTCTTTCCGGATGTGTATACACATTAAAACGATGCCGTTTGGCGTAGCCAACCAGGGTGATCCCCTGTCTTTCGGCCAACTCAACTGACATCGAACTTGGCGAGGTCCGCGAGATGATCACCGATGCGCCCAACCGCAGGGATTTTTGCATCATATCCGAGCTGATGCGCCCGGTAGTCAGGATCACGGAACTTTCGAGTGCGATATCCTCCATTAGGGCAATGCCGGCGATTTTGTCGAGGGTATTATGCCGGCCGATATCTTCGGCAGATACAATGCTCTTTTCCCCATCAGAAAGCACCGAGGTGTGCACGCCGCCAGTTTGACGGTAAAGAGTTTGGTCGTTATCCAACATCCCCAGCAAGACGGGAATCTGCTCAGGGATGAGCTTCATGCCATTTAAATGGTGAACAGGCTCAATATCCACGTTTGGCTCGACGGAAGTCACCCCTCCAGTACAACCAGATGTATGTGTCCATTTGGTTGGTTTTTCGGCTGCATGATTTAACCAGACATCCACATTATCGCCATGCTCACAAACGCGCACATCGGCAACTTCACTGAAATCATTGATAATGCCTTCGTTAAAAAGGAAGCCGACAGCCAGGGCTTCCAGCTGGGTCGGAGTGCACATGAAGGTCAGCCAGGCGACACCGTTGACTGTCAGCGAAACAGGGGCTTCTGTGATCAGACTGGTATTGATTTCTTCGGTTTTTCCATTGTGATGGAATTGATATTTTACGGGGGAACTGGGTTCTTTCATTTTTTTTTTACCATTAAATTAGAAACTGATTATTTGAGGTCCACTGTCCTGGCTATACCAAACTGCCAACGATCTTAATGCAAGGGCGTGTAAAAACATCCTCATCATGAGGTGCATCGGCGATCTCCCCTGAAAGATCCTGACCTGGAAAATGCAGAATACGATGCATCTCTTTGCGCCAGTTGGGGCAATCGCTCACATCGTAAACTATGCCATCGTACGCGATCCACTTTTCATCCTGGATGTCGCCATTGAAACGGAGAAGTTCAGAAAGTGTAATCATTCTGTTGAGAGGTTCCATAGGCGTATTTTAGCACGCTACCCTTAAAATATGAGCGCTCTTGTTGAGCTTGTGGCATAATAAACCATCTTTAAAAATGAGGTGCAAATGATAGAACCAATTGTTATTGATGGGCAATCGCTGACTATCGAACAGGTCATTCATGTAGCTTATGGCGAATCGGGAAAGCCCAAAGTTCGTATCGATGATCATGCACAGAAACAAATTGAAAATTCAGCTGACGCTGTGCAAACTCTGCTGAAGCGCGGTGAAGTAGCGTATGGTATCACAACAGGATTTGGGGCGTTTAAGGATAAGGTTATCCCAATCGAAGACGTCAAGACCCTGCAAAAAAATATCGTGATGAGTCACGCAGTGGGGACGGGGGACCTGTACGACATCCCGACGACGCGGGCGATTATGCTGATTCGAGCAAATACGCTGGCGCGAGGGCATTCTGGTATCCGCCTCTCAACTTTGCAATTGTTGCTTGATATGTTAAATAAGGGTATTCATCCCACAATCCCTGAAAAAGGGTCACTTGGCGCAAGTGGGGATTTGGCGCCGCTTGCTCATATGGCCCTGGTGATGATCGGGATGGGTAAAGCCGAATTTCGGGGTGAGGTTTTTTCTGGCGCAGAGGCTTTAGAGAAAGCGGGTTTGAAATCAGTTGAATTAGCGGCAAAGGAGGGGTTGGCTCTAACGAACGGTACTTCGGTAATGTGCGCGCTGGGTACTTTGCTCGTTCATCAGTCCGAGCGTTTGATGGGGATTGCTGATGCAGCAGGAGCTTTGAGTTTGGAAGCACTAAACGGGACTCCGCTGGCTTTTGACGAACGTATTCATAATTTGCGCCCTTTTCCTCGACAAATTGATACGGCTGAAAATATGCGTGCCTTACTCAATGGCAGCGATTTTACGCGCGATTACGATCCTGCAAATATACAGGATGCCTATACTTTGCGCTGTATTCCCCAGGTACACGGTGCTACCCGGGATGCGATTGCCTATACGCGCTGGGTAATGGAAATTGAATTGAATTCAGTCACAGATAACCCGTTGATTTTTATAGATGAGAAGACAGATCAGATCACAGTTTTGTCCGGTGGAAATTTCCACGGTGAACCTCTGGCAATTGCGATGGATTATTTGGCGATTGCAATCACGGAGTTGGGCAATATTTCTGAACGCAGGATAATGCGCCTGACCGATGAGTGCAGCAACTCTCAAACACTTCCCGCCTTTTTGACTCAGGAGGGCGGATTGAATTCGGGATTCATGATTACACAATATACGGCGGCAGCTTTGGCTACGGAAAATAAGATCTTATCGCATCCCGCCAGTGTTGATAGTATTCCTACTTCGGCGAATGTTGAGGATCATGTCAGCATGGGGCTGACTGCCGGGCTGAAATTACGGCAGGTTGCCAGCAATGTCGAGCATATTTTAGCTACCGAGTTGATGGCTGCCGCGCAAGGGATCGATTTTCGCCGTCAGAAAGTTGGCGTAAATGCAAATCTGGGAAAAGGTACTGCGCCTATTTACACACGCATCCGGGAGGAAGTCCCCTTTATTGAAAAAGATACTGTTTTATATGAATATATCGCCGCGGTGAAAGAGTTGATATCCAGTGGCAAGTTAGATTATTTATAGAGCTGATTGATCAATGTCATCGTTCATTTTGTTAATAACGAGGTAATATGTCTAATCCAATTGTTGAATGCATCCCTAATTTTTCTGAAGCCCGCCGCCCTGAAGTGGTAGACCAAATCGTGGCCGCGGTGGAATCTGTGGCAGAAGTCAGCCTGCTCGACCGTTCATCAGACAACGATCATAATCGGACGGTTCTGACCTTCGCGGGGCCGCCAAAAGCTGTTGCTGAAGCTGCCTTTCGCGCTATAAAAACAGCCGGTCAGTTGATCAATATGGACGAGCATAGCGGCGAGCATCCCCGCATTGGAGCAACGGACGTGGTGCCTTTTGTTCCAATTTCTGATATGACCATGGACGAGTGCGTCGTTCTAGCAAAAGAGCTTGGGCAGCGTGTGGGGGATGACTTGCAAATCCCCGTTTATTTTTATGAATACGCAGCCACACGACCGGATCGAGTTAATTTGGAAAAAGTCCGTAAAGGTCAATATGAGGGAATAAAAGCTGAAGTCGGTACAAACCCGAACCGTGAGCCTGATACCGGGCCAAATAAAATCCCCTCGGCTGGAGCAACGGCGATCGGTGCCCGAGATCCGCTGGTGGCCTTCAACGTTTATCTGACCACTGACGATGTATCCATTGCGACGAATATTGCGAAAACAATCCGCCATTCTTCGGGTGGATTACGCTTTGTCAAGGGGATGGGCGTACTCGTCGATGGGCGTGCACAGGTCTCGATGAACCTGACCAATTTCCGCAAGACAACTGTTGCTCGTGTTGTGGAGATGATCCGTCGCGAGGCGCAACGTTATGGCGTCGCGATCCATCATAGTGAATTGGTTGGTCTGATCCCGCAGGAAGCGCTTGTGGATGCGGCCGTCTGGTATACCCAACTTGACCAGTTCGAGAAAGATCAAATTCTGGAAACACGGCTCTATGCCTCGCAAAAGAAAGCTGATTTTCTCGACGATCTTGCGGACGGGAATCCAACTCCCGGGGGTGGCTCGGCGGCTGCTTACTCTGCTGCGATGGGCGCGGGATTGGTCGCGATGGCGGCCCGTCTCTCAATCGGCAGGAAGAAATATGCCAAAGTCGAAGATGCAATGAAAGAAATTCTTGAAAAAGCCGAGTCTTTACGAGAAAAGCTTACCAGGGCTGTAGACGAAGATGCTGCCTCATTTACGGCAATCATGCAGGCTTTCAAACTTCCCAAAGAGAGTGATGAAGAAAAAACTGCCCGATCTCAGGCTATTCAGGATGCGACCCTTTATGCCACCAGGGTTCCCTTGCAGACGGCGCGTGATGCTGTATTTGTGATGGAGCTGGTCCTCAAGGTTGCCACAAAGGGGAATTCAAATGCCATCACTGATGGCGCTTCAGGTGCAGCGATGGCGCGTGCAGCGTTAACTTCGGCAGGCTACAACGTTCGGATTAACATTACTTCATTAAAGGATAAAGCTCAGGCTAATGCTATTTTGACGGAATTGATAGCCCTTGAAAACATTGCCGATGAAGTTGAAAAAGCTTTGAGGCAGGTGTTGATTGAGCGCGGCGGATTGAATTTCTAATGAGATATGGTTGGAGTTGGTTGATCTTCTTTGGAGCGATTATCTTATTGGTGTCTTGTACATCAATGCCTGCCCCTCAAACACCAACCGAAACCATAATTTCTGCAAAACCAATGCTGACAAAAACTCTCCTACCACCGACGTTCGCGCCACTTGGTGAACAAAGTCCGACGCCCACAATGATCCCCACAGCCACACCAATCCCTTGCGATGCTTATCTCGAATTTTGCCTGGATGATGGTCATTTTTTACTCGAGCGCCCCATCGACGCAGCCTATCTTGATCAGATTGAGCGCGGCTACCGCTATGGCACAACTGTCGACGGGAAACGTGAGCCGCATCATGGCGTGGAGTTTTCAAATGCCAGCGGGACGCCGATTCTTGCTGCGGAGGCGGGAAAGGTGATCTTTGCGGCAGAGGATAAGCCGGCAATCTATTCTCCCTGGGAACGTTTTTATGGAAATTTGGTCGTTATTCAGCACGAACTTCCGGAAATAGCTGACCAAATCTATACGCTCTATGCCCATCTTTCAACGATCCAGGTTGAGGAGGGGGATCTTGTTCAGACCGGAGAGCAGATCGGCGAGGTCGGAATGTCGGGAGGGGCAATCGGAAGTCATCTCCATTTTGAAGTCCGCGTGGGAGGGAAGACCTATACCGATACGCGTAACCCCGAGTTATGGTTGAAGCAGTTGGATGAGAATCAGGGCGCGATTGTGGGACGCGTAGTCAATCAGGATGGAAAGCTGATCCGGATTCCGCTTTTCGTGGATAAGGTTGAAAGTGCAGATTCCACATTGGAAAGGGTAGCAAGCCTGGAGGCGTATGCCCCGGAAGATCACCCGGTTGGTGTAGACGATTTTTGGGATGAGACGCATGCCATTGCCGGACTGCCCGCCGGAGAATATCGCCTTAGCTTCTCTTATGCAGGGCAATATTGGGAACGTTTTGTCGAAGTCCGCCAGGCCAAAGTGACGGCGGTTTATTTTATAATTGAATGAGGAGAAAAAATGGGACTAAAACCAGATCATTGGATCCGTAAAACAGCAGTTGAGCAGCAGATGATCGAACCTTTTGTAGAAAATCAGGTGCGCGATGGTGTGATTTCTTATGGCGTTTCGTCATATGGTTATGATATTCGCGTTGCCGATGAATTTATGATTTTTACAAATGTATATTCTGCTGTCGTCGACCCGAAAAATTTTGACCCCAAATCAATGGTCGAGTTTCAGGGGGATGTTTGCATCATCCCACCGAACTCTTTTGCTTTGGCGCGCTCCGTGGAATATTTCCGTATTCCGCGCGGGGTGTTGACGATCTGTCTTGGTAAGTCAACTTACGCGCGCTGTGGCATCATCGTCAACGTGACACCATTTGAGCCAGAATGGGAAGGTTTTGTGACGCTCGAGATCTCGAATACCACCCAGTTACCGGCGAAAATATATGCCAATGAAGGTTTGGCTCAAGTCTTGTTTTTTGAAGCAGATGAGGAATGCGAAATCTCCTATGCGGATAAAAAAGGGAAATATCAGAAACAAAAATCTATTGTGCTGCCAAAACTATAATCACGAATGATACGGATTTATCGAATGGCGCGAATGCCCCTCTCCCAGTTTTGGACGCAATCTTCTTGATGGAGAAATGATGCCTTACGAAGGAATATTAAAAGAATACGGCCATTTATTGGATCTGCCTGCCCATACGCTACCGGTGGCTTTGTTAGAGGGGAATACCCCCCTGATCCCAATGCCAAGATTGGCCCGCGAATTGGGGGCTGCGGAAATATTTATCAAATATGAGGGGTTGAACCCGACGGGATCCTTTAAAGATCGTGGGATGACGGCTGCAATCAGTGAGGCGGTAGGGCGTGGAGTCAAGACCGTTATCTGTGCTTCGACGGGGAATACCGCGGCTTCGGCGGCAGCCTACGCGGCACGCGCTGGACTACGGGCTGTGGTGCTGATTCCCGAGGGGAAGGTTGCAGCCGGGAAATTGGCCGGGGCTATCGCCTACGGCGCGCAAGTGATTCAGATCGAAGGCTCATTTGATGATGCGCTTTCGATGGTGGTTGAAATCACCAAACGGACGCCGCTGGCCTTGGTCAACTCGATCAATCCCTACAGGATTGAAGGACAAAAGAGTGGGGCCTTCGAGATTTGCGATGTATTGGGTGATGCGCCTGATTGGCATTGTCTGCCTGTTGGCAATGCTGGGAATATCACTGCTTATTGGGCAGGATATCAGCAATATGCCAAAATTAAGGGGACGCGTCTTCCGCAGATTTTGGGCGTTCAAGCAGCAGGGTCCGCTCCGCTGGTTTTGGGACATCCCGTTGAGCAGCCGGAGACGATTGCGACCGCGATCCGGATCGGAAAGCCGGCGCGAGGCGAGCAGGCCTTGGAAGCTGCTGAAGAATCCCGAGGACGTATTATTGCTGCAAGTGATGATGAAATCCTCGCGGCACAGCGTTTATTGGCGAGTGAGGGTGTTTGGGTGGAACCTGCGTCTGCGGCAGGGTTGGCCGGTTTGAAAGCGGAGATTGAAGCTGGAAAATTTGATCCCAATGGAAAACAAATTGTGATTGTCTGTACCGGGCATGGGATGAAGGATCCTGGCATTATTGCCGATTCTATGCCGACACCGAAGTTGATCCCGGCAGAGTTGGGGGCGTTGGAGAAGTTGCTGGGGGTGTAAGGCCAGGATATTGAACGAAAATAATATATAAAAGAGAAGAACCCGTTTCCTTCAAGGAAACGGGTTCTTTGCATGTTAAACGGAAGCAAGCGTAATTTACACCCTCCGCTATGCTTCGTGTGCAGGTGCTTGTTTCGCTTTATCGAAGGCTTTGACATCTGCGATAGCCTTATCCACTTTGACGAAGGGGAGCAAAATCAAGCCCATCACGAAGAAGAAGATCAAGGAAAGAATCGCTGGACGCAAGCTGCCAAATAGCTGGTTGGCAAGCCCGAAGACGAGCGGTCCGATCCAGGAGGTGCCTCGTTCGCTGATCTCGTAAAAGGAATAATATTCAGCTTCCTGTCCATCAGGGATCATTTGGGCGAAGAGGCTGCGACTGATGGCTTGTGATCCACCCATGACCAGGGCAATAAATACGCCGAGAATAAAGAACTCAGTGACCACATTTTCACCATAAAGTCCGCCATAAGCATAGATAACCACACCTGACCAAATGACGAGGCTGAGAACGACAGATTGCTTTGCTCCCATCCATTTGGCGAGTTTGCCCCAGAGCAGTGCGCCTGCAAAGGCAACAAATTGGATCATCAGGATGACGGAGGTCAGCGTTTCCGTTTTTAATTCCAGCCCACCCTGGAGGAGGGGCGCAGCAGCGAAGGTGGAAGAAACGGCGATGACGGTTTGAATGCCATCATTGTACAGAAAATAAGCCAGGAGGAATTTGAGCGTTTCGGGGAAATTCTTGATCTCTTTGATTGTTTTTCCAAGTTGCTTAAACCCGACATTTAGATAAGTCTTGTTTTCGGGGAGGGCGCGGGCGGAGCCGCGGGAGCGCAGCCTTTTCCAGGTGACGAAGGAAAATCCCAGCCACCAGATGCCTGCCGAGGCGAGATTGATGCGAATGGCAAGCTCAGTAGGAACACCGATATCTTCACTAAAAATAAAGAAAGCAAGGTTGAGGGCAAGGAGTATTCCACCGCCAAGATAGCCCATCGCCCAGCCATAGGAGGAGACTCTGTCTCTTTCGTCCTCGCTGGCAATATCGGGAAGATAGGCGTTATAAAAGACGATCGCCGCGCCAAATGCGAGGTTTGCCACCACATAAAGCACGCCTCCCAGCCACCAGAGCGAACCCGTAACGAAAAAGAGCAAAATGGTTGCGACTGCACCGATCGTGGCGAAAACACGCATCATCTGTTTCCGCATATGTGAGTAATCAGCAATGGCGCCAAGAATCGGCAGGAAGAGCACCTGCATCAATACTGAGAAGGAGATGGCGTAAGGGAGAAAAGAGTCTGGGGCAATGGGAATTCCCAGGAAGGAAACGGTTTCTGTTCCTGCGGCTTCAGCCGCGCTGCGGGCGAGGGCAGCTACATATGGAGCGAGGAATACCGTCCCTACGGTAGTGCTAAAGGCAGAGTTTGCCCAATCGTACATTCCCCAGCCAAAAATTTCACGTTTATCGTTTACTTGCGGTGATTCATGAGATGACATATTGCCTCCTGTGGCGAAAATAACCTTGCACAAAACAACCCGTTTTTTATATCTAAGTTGCGAGAAGCGTGGTAGAATCTGCGCGTATAGCTTAGTTATTGTAGCTGAGAAAATGGGAGAGTGGGTTAGTAAAATTGCTCCAATAAGTACTTGACTGAAACAGGAACTCTCGTTTATAATCCAAGATTGCTTGTCCCACTAGAAGTGGGGCGGTATTGATTTAATCGCATATCCAAAACAACGATCAGGAGAGTCGAATGGCAACTGCTTTGCCTAAAAAAAGTTACGCGCGTATCCCTGTCACGCTCGATCTTCCGAATCTTATTGAAGTCCAAATTGAATCCTTCAAACGCCTAAAAAGCGATGGTCTTGAGAGTCTTTTTCGTGAGATCTCCCCAATTGAATCTTATAACAAGAAAATGCAACTCTACTTTCCCGGCCAGGGTGCCGAAGCGAAAGAGTGGGGATTGAAATATTGGTTTGAAGAACCAAAATACTCCATAGATGAGTGCATTGAACGCGATCTCACCTATTCCAGTCCTTTATATATATCTGTTCTTTTAGCGGGGAAGGATGTTCCTGAGCCGATCAAACAGGATATCTTTATCGGTGATTTTCCCGAAATGACTAATAAGGGAACTTTCATTATCAATGGGACGGAGCGTGTGGTCGTTTCACAGTTGATTCGTTCCCCGGGGGTTTATTTTGAAGCCAACCCTGATCGCGCCACTGGACGTCTACTTGCAACTGCTAAATCGATTCCTGATCGCGGTGCGTGGATGGAATTTGAGACCCGCAAAAGCGATTATATTATCCTGAAGTTTAATCGTAAACGCACTGTGCCGATCACCGTTTTCTTGCGTGCTTTAGCTGCTGTTGACGATGGTCGCCCGGATTCCCCTCTACAGACAGGCTCTGATGAAGAAATCATGGCGCTCTTTTCAGATGTGGATACCAACCCGGAGCGGATGTATATCGCCTCCACACTGAGGCAGGAACCAGAGTGGGATGCCGAAGGCAAGCTGAGTATCGCGGAAGCATCATTGATCGAGTTCTTTAAACGGATGCGTCCCGGAGATCCCGCCACACTTGAAAATGCACGGAATTTCCTCGAGGAGCAACTTTTTGATCAGCGTCATTATGATCTCGAACGTGTTGGTCGTTATAAGTTAAATCAGAAATTGAATCTGGATGTTCCCATTGCGCACCGAAATATTACCAAGATGGATATTATCCGTTTGGTGCGCAGAATGATTTTGATCAATAACGGGATTGAGCGAAAAGATGATATTGATCACCTTGGCAATCGCCGCGTGAAAACAGTGGGTGAGTTGATTCAAAACAAGCTGCGGATCGGATTGCGCAGAATGGAGCGTGTGATCAAAGAGCGAATGTCCATTCGCGATCAAGATCAACTTTCACCAATGTCTTTGGTTAATATCCGCCCGGTGGTTGCTTCTTTGCGTGAATTCTTTGGCTCAAGTCAGTTATCACAATTTATGGATCAGACCAACCCGCTTTCAGAATTGCGTCATAAACGTACGCTCTCTGCATTAGGACCTGGCGGTTTGCGCCGTGAACGAGCGGGTTTCGATGTTCGTGATGTTCATCACTCGCATTATGGGCGAATATGTCCGATTGAAACCCCAGAAGGTCCAAATATTGGTTTGATCGGTCGTTTGGCATCTTTTGCACGTGTCAATGAATATGGCTTTATTGAAACTCCGTATCGTAAAGTAATTAGAACTCTTGCTAGCGACGACTCCGCTCTTGAAGGGCGTGCTCTTCGAGGCGATTTACTGGATAATAAAGATGCGCTTCTATTTAAAGATGGCGAGCGGATCACTGCTGACATGCTCAAAAATATCGCAAAGCTGAAAAAAGATATCCCTGTGATCCCATTCGTTTCTTCAACAGAGATCGAATATCTCTCAGCAGATACAGAAGATAAATATATTATTGGGCAGGCAAATGCGCCCTTGGATATTCAAGATGAGTTTGTTCGTAGGCGCATTTCTTCCCGCAATCACTCTGGATTTTTGTTTGCTTCCCCAGAAAAAGTGGATTATATGGATGTTGCCCCGCACCAGATCGTTGGTATTAGTGCGGCTTTGATCCCCTTCCTTGAGCATGATGATGCAAACCGCGCTCTGATGGGTTCAAATATGATGGCGCAAGCCGTCCCATTGTTGCGCCCTGAAATTCCGCTTGTTTCAACCGGAATGGAATACAGCGCAGCTTTGGATTCTGGCCAAGTTATTGTTGCTGAAAAAGAAGGTGAAGTCGCTTCGGTGACAGGAAGCCAAATTATCATCCGTGAAAAAGATGGTGGAATGCGCAATTACCAAATGCAGAAATACCAGCGCTCCAATCAAAGCACTTGTATCGATCAGCGTCCGGCAGTTGTCAAAGGGCAAATAGTTGGCAAAGGCGATATTATTGCTGACTCCTCATCTACAGATGCGGGCGAATTGGCCCTTGGCCAGAACGCCGTTGTGGCTTTCCTTTCATGGGAGGGTGGCAACTTTGAAGATGCGATCCTGGTTTCAGAGCGGATGGTACAAGATGACCGCTTTACTTCTGTCCATGTTGAGAAACATGAGGTTGAAGCCCGAGACACAAAACTGGGCGCAGAAGAAATTACCCGTGATATTCCCAATGTTGGTGAGGACGCGCTTAAAGATCTCGACGAAAATGGCATCATTCGGATTGGGGCTGAAGTAGAGCCGAATGATATTTTAGTAGGAAAGATCACGCCGAAAGGTGAAAAAGAACTCACCCCTGAAGAGCGATTGCTTCGTGCTATTTTTGGTGAGAAATCAAGGGATGTCAAAGATACCTCCCTGCGGATGCCTCATGGTGAACGTGGCAAAGTTGTGGATGTAAAGGTCTTTACCCGCGAGGAAAACTCTGATCTAAAAGCCGGTGTGGATATGATGGTGCGTGTGTCTGTGGCGCAGCGTCGCAAGATCACATCTGGAGATAAGATGGCTGGGCGTCATGGGAATAAAGGTGTGGTCTCACGCATTGTTCCGGTTGAGGATATGCCCTTCCTTGAAGATGGCACGCCAGTCGATATCATCCTGAATCCGCTTGGTGTTCCCGCCCGTATGAATATTGGTCAGGTACTCGAAGTCCACATGGGTTGGGCGGCCAAACGAATGGGATATAGAGCTGTCATCCCTGTATTTGATGGAGCTACTGAAGCTGAAATCGAAGCCGAGCTCGGTCGCGCATGGCTTATCGATCAGGCCTGGAAGGAAACAGCTGAAACTGCATGGGCCTGGCTCAACGAACAGGAATATGATCCGGAGATGATTGAAGATGATCACGAAGTTCGTCGCCTTTATCTTGAGGGTTGGCTTGGTGAACGCGATTACGACATTTTCAAAATTGCAACGGATGAAACCTATGCTCGTCGCGCAACAGCTGATGAGTGGCTGCGTGATCGCGGCTTTGATCCAGAGACGATTTTCTCACCTGATGTCGTAGTGAATTATCGTCGTACAACGGAACGTGATGAAAACGCAATTAGTGCCTGTCAGCGTTTGTGGCTAGAAGCCCAGGGCTATACCAAGAATATTTCTGATGAAAACCTCGCCAAGAAGGCGCAGGAAATCATGCTAAAAACAGGGGTGCCAATCCCAACTCTGGGCAAACAGGTTCTGCGTGATGGGAAGACTGGAAAACGTTACGATCAGCCGGTTACAGTTGGCGTTATGACCGTTCTTAAGTTGCACCATCTGGTTGAAGATAAAGTTCACGCCCGTTCTACAGGACCATACAGCCTGGTAACTCAACAGCCTCTGGGTGGTAAGGCGCAATTCGGTGGCCAGCGTTTTGGTGAAATGGAAGTATGGGCGTTAGAAGCTTATGGTGCTGCCCATATTTTGCAGGAAATGTTGACAGTGAAATCAGATGATGTCATTGGGCGTGTCAATACCTATGAAGCTATAGTCAAAGGCGAGCCGATGGAAGATCCTGGTCTGCCCGCATCCTTCCGGGTATTGGTGAAAGAACTGCAGAGTCTTGGTTTGGCTGTTGAGGCGATAGACGAAACAGGTGATGTCATTAAATTTGGAAAAGATGAAGCTAAAATGCGTCCCCCCAGACTGGGGACAGGCTTGATGTCTATCGGTAAGCCAACCGATAATTTCTGAGAGAGAATCTCTTGACGGTACCAGCAGTGCGTGATAAAATCATTTTTCGTTGCCTAAAAAGACGCGAATTTCCTTCCCGCTGATAAAAAAATGAGGCCATCATAGTGTATTGATGGTCTCATTTGTTGGCAAAACGTTTTTTTTGGACTAGATTACAATTTTATTTGGAGGCTAACGTGCCCACAATTAACCAATTGGTCCGCAAGGGTCGCAGCAGTAAAAAAGCAAAAAGCACAGCCCCGGCTTTGCTTTATACCTATAACTCGATGAAACAACGTCGGGTTCGTCAGCCACAGGGTGCGCCGCAAAAACGAGGTGTCTGTACTATTGTTCGAACAATGACGCCTAAAAAACCTAACTCAGCCTTGCGCAAGATCGCCCGTGTTCGTTTGACGAACGGTCTTGAAGTAACAGCATATATCCCTGGGGAAGGTCACCAACTGCAGGAGCACTCAGTTGTTTTGGTGCGCGGCGGTCGTGTTAAGGATCTGCCAGGTGTTCGCTATCATATTGTGCGTGGTTCTTTAGATACAACTGGTGTTGGCGATCGCCGCCAAGGCCGTTCGAAATACGGCTCCAAACGGCCGAAGTAAATAGTTTAATGGAGTATTATCATGCGACGATCTAGACCCGAAAAACGAAAACTTTCCCCCGATTTACGCTATAACAGTTTGCGCGTACAGACTGTCATTCACCATGTTTTAAAGCGCGGCAAGAAAAGCACTGCGATAAAGCTGGTATATGACACCATGGATTTACTTGGCGAAAACTCCGGAAAAGAACCTCTTGAGGTTTTTGAAACTGCGTTGACCAAGGTATCTCCTCGTATGGAAGTGCGCCCACGTCGAGTGGGTGGTGCTACATATCAGGTGCCGATGGATGTTACCCCTGAGCGTCGTCTTGCATTGGCAATTCGATGGCTTTTGGGCGCCACCCGTGCCCGCAAAGGGAAATCTTTCCCTGAGAATTTCGCAGCAGAATTGTTGGATGCCTATAACGAAACCGGGGCAGCTATACGTAAACGCGACGAAACACATAAAATGGCAGAGGCCAATCGCGCCTTTTCTCATTACCGTTCATAATTATATAAAGGTATATACGAAATGGCACGCGCTTATCCTCTGGAGCAGTATCGTAATATTGGTGTTATTGCCCATATTGATGCTGGTAAAACAACAGTAACAGAAAGAATTCTGTTTTATACAGGCAAAACACACCGAATTGGTTCAGTGGATGATGGGACAACCGTTACCGATTGGATGGACCAGGAACGTGAACGGGGAATCACCATTGTCTCTGCGGCAGTTTCCGCAGAGTGGAAGGGTTATCAAGTTAATATTATTGATACGCCTGGACATATTGACTTTACAGCAGAAGTACAACGTTCTTTGCGTGTTCTTGATGGCGGCGTCATTATTTTTGATGCTGTTCAAGGCGTAGAACCGCAAAGTGAAACTGTTTGGCGTCAAGCAGATCGTTATGGTGTGCCGCGTCTTTGCTTTATTAATAAAATGGATCGAGCTGGTGCTTCTTTTGAACGCACCCTTGATATGGTTCGGAAACGTTTGGGGGCTAATCCAATTCCCCTGCAGGTTCCGATTGGTAGTGAGGCAGAATTCAAAGGTGTAGTTGATCTCCTGGAGATGAACGCAATCATCTTTGAAGATGAGTTGGGCGCAACCCCGCAGGTCGTCGAGATTCCGGCTGAGATGCGAGAGCAAGTTGAAGCCGCTCGCGAAACACTTGTCGAAAAAGTTGCCGAACTTGACGATGATCTTACCTCCAAATATCTTGAGGGTGAGGAGATCAGCGTCCAAGAACTTAAAGCTGCTATTCGCAAAGCAGTTATTGCGAATGAGGCTACCCCAGCGTTTTGTGGTACTGCCTTGAAAAATAAGGGTGTTCAACCTCTTCTTGATGCAATTATTGATTACCTTCCTTCGCCAGCGGATATCCCTCCGGTTGAAGGCGTATCGCCTGATGACGAAGAAGAAATCATTACGTTGCCCGCGGATGACGATGCTCCCCTGAGTGCGCTCATCTTTAAGATTGTGACTGACCCTTACGTAGGACGACTGGCATATTTTCGTGTCTATTCAGGGGTGCTAAAGCAAGGACAGACGCTCAATAATACGACAAAGGGACTGCGTGAACGGATCGGACGTTTGATTCGGATGTACGCAGATCGTCGTGAAGATGTAACCGAAGTGCGCGCAGGTGATATCGCCGCAGTTTTGGGGCTGAAGAGCACTTTTACCGGTGACACACTTTGTGATAACAAAAAAGTTGTTCTTGAAAATATTACCTTCCCTGATCCTGTGATCTCTGTGGCGATTGAGCCAAAGACACTTGCAGACCAGGAGAAAATGGCAAACGCTTTACACAAGCTGTCCGAAGAAGATCCCACCTTCCGTGTTCGTAAGGATGAAGATACAGGTCAAACGATCATTTCGGGAATGGGCGAGTTGCACCTTGATGTGCTGGTTAATCGGATGTTGCGTGAGTTCAAAGTGCAGGCAAATATTGGTCGTCCACGTGTGGCTTACCATGAGTCGATTACCAAAACTGTTGAAAAGATAGATTATCGCCACGTAAAACAAAGTGGTGGCCATGGTCAGTATGCACATGTGATCTTGAGTATGGAGCCAGGTGAACGGGGTAGCGGCATCGAATTTGAGGATAAGATATTCGGTGGGACTATTCCGCGAGAGTATATCCCTGCGGTTAAAAAGGGTGTTTTGGGAGCGGCAGACAGTGGAGTATTAGCAGGCTACCCAGTCACTGACGTGAAGGTGACTCTAATTGACGGCTCATTTCATGAAGTTGATTCAAGTGAAATGGCATTCAAAACAGCTGGGTCCATGGCTTTTCGCGAAGGTGTTCGTAAAGGCAGCCCAGTTTTGCTTGAGCCAATGATGAAAGTTGAGGTTGTTGTTCCTGAAGAATATCTTGGCGATATAATGGGACAACTCAATAGTCGCCGCGGAAATATTCTGGGAATGGAAATGCGCCCCGGAAATGCTCAGGCAATCCGTGCAATGGTGCCTCTGGCAGAAATGTTTGGATATGCAACTGACTTGCGTTCTGGAACCAAAGGACGCGGTGTTTTCTCAATGGAATTTGACCATTACTCGCCAGTTTCGGCAAAGGTAATGGAAGAAATACTGAAGTAATAATCTGAATTATTCTTTTTCATAATACAAGGAGAAAGAGATGGCAAAGGAAAAGTTTGATCGATCAAAACCGCACGTGAATG
>NZ_CEYOSI010000038.1:0-20246 GCF_982879505.1 Candidatus Desulfolinea nitratireducens | reverse complement strand
CCTCTATACCGTTGGTTAAGTGGATACGATGGAAATTAGTCTACATCCGTTGATTGGTAAAGGATAGCCTGCATGGAAAATTCCCAATCCCAGACCCAGAAATCAAAATTATCCCGCCGAGATTTCCTTAAGATCGGGGCCGCAACTGTAGTCGCTGGTGCGGGTGTTAGTGTCGTGCAATCTGCTAAAAAGCCAGTTGTTACTCAGAGTGGTTCTTTGGAAGAAGCCATTATCAAAACGACCTGTGCGCTATGCCCCTCAGGCTGCGGATTGGACGTACGTGTAGTGAATGGTAAAGCCGTGAAAGTTGAAGGCAACCCGCTACATCCGCTCAATCAGGGTGTCTGTTGTCTAAAAGGGCAAACTGCCTTGGAAGTGCTCTATAGCCCGGAACGAATCAAACATCCGCGCATCCAGACCGGTGCGCGTGGCTCAGGTGATTGGAAAGAAATCTCCTGGGATGAGGCGCTTGACTTGGTAGTGGATAAGCTTGCGGAATTACGCGAGGACGGGAAATCGCACAGTGTGGCACTTATGCACGGAGAACTACGCGGACAGATGCGTCAGGTGGTCAACCGTTTCATGCGTGCTTATGGCTCACCAAATGTGATCTCGCGCGAAAGCCTGGGGGAGGGCACTGCCCGCCTGGCAATGTGGCTTTCGCAGGGTGTGAACACGATCCCGGTTTATGACATCAATAATGCCAATTATGTACTCACCTTTGGTGGAAACCTGCTCGAATCCAGTCGTAACCTGATCGGCTATTTGAGCGCTACAGCCTTTATGCGCCGCGGACGCCCACAGCGCGGCAAGTTGGTGGCAGTTCACCCGCGCCTTTCGTTGACTGGTATCAAGGCCGACGAATGGGTGCCGATCCGGCCCGGCACATATGGCGCTCTGGCCTTGGGCATGGCGAGTGTCATCATCAACAGCAAGTTGTACGATGAAGATTTTGTGCGCGATTTTACCTATGGCTTCGAAGACTTCGAAGATGCAGAAAGTAATTCGCATCAAGGCTTCAAGTCTCTGGTGCTCGAATCCTACACGCTTGACAGAGTTTCAGCCATCACGGGGGTGCCAACAGATGTCATCGCCCGCGTGGCAGGCGAGTTTGCAACCAACCGGCCTGCTGTGGCTGTATTGCCCACCGAACCGGGCGAGCTCTCGAGCGGCAATGCACTCCATACTGCGCTGGCGGTACATGCGCTGAATGCGCTGGTTGGTTCGATTGATGCGCAGGGTGGCGTCATCCTTCAGCGCTTCCCGGAATTGACTGAGTGGCCTGCCTACGCCCTCGACAGCGATGCCAGAAAGGGTGAAAAGCAGGAACGCCTTGACGGGGCTGGTACACAATTCCCTTTGGCGATTTCAGCTTACCAGAACGTACCGGAAAGAATCCTAAAGGGAAAGCCTTATCCAATTGAAGCGCTTTTCCTGCTGAACGACAACCCGGTTTACGATGTGCCCAACGGCGGGCAGAGTGTGGAAGCGCTGATGAAGGTACCCTTCGTGGTTAGTTTTGCTTCCACCTTGGATGAAAGCGCCGCGCACGCTGATTTAATCCTGCCTGCCAGCACTTTTATGGAAGTTTGGGGTGATGATTATCTGGAAGGCACGGGTTACCCCGGTATTTCCCTGCGCCGTCCAGTGGTTGAGCCTGTTCACGACACGCGTGCTCCCGGGGATGTGCTGCTTGATTTGGCACAACGTTTGGGGGGATCTGTAGGAAAGGCCTTCCCTTGGAACTCCTATAAGGAACTGATCGAAGACCGTCTCTCCACGCTGGATTGGGAGAAGCTGGAGGCCAATGGAAATTGGTCTGAATTGGTGTACTTCAACGCGGAACCTGGCAGCCCAGCCTGGAATGATGTGGTCGGACGTGACCGCCTGAACGCGCCCAAAGATGGACGCTTCGACTTCTTCTCCCGTGAACTCTTTGCCACGCTCGCCCCGGACTCCGATTTATCTTGCTTGCCACACTTCGAGATTCCCACCACCCTGACAGACAGTACCGCAGATTCCATCGAATACCCATTCCTGCTAGTCACGCAGCCGCTGATCACGCAATCCCAGCAGTGGCAGGGCATTGTCCCAACTTTGCAGGAGAGTTACGGCCTGCAAGGAAACGTCAAATGGGATAGCTGGGTGGAGGTTAGTCAGAAAGCTGCCGAAGCCTTGCATTTAGAAGACGGGGAACGCGTCTGGGTGGAATCGCCGATTAATCGGGTGCAAGCCACGGTCCGCGTATATGCGGGCATTTGGCCGAACGCGGTCTACCTGCCGCCCGGGCAGGGACATCATACCTTTGTACGTTGGGGTCGCAAATCCAAAGAAAATTCTATTGTTGGGGCTAACCCCAATATGCTAACTAAGTTTGATAGCGAACCGCTGACGGGTCTGGCTGTTGCCGGCCCTGCCCGCGTCCGAATTTATCCGGTTTGAGTGGAACTTTATTCTGGAGGTAGCACATGCTCCGTTGGGGAATGGTAATTGATCTCGATAAATGCTTTGCCTGCCAGAGCTGCACCGCAGCCTGTCGCATGGAAAACAATACGCCTGTCGCCGGTAAAGATCAGGCCGATATGGGACGCGCTATCCTGTGGAACGAGGTATTACCTTTTGTGGAAGGTGAGTATCCGAACGTGCATACTACGATCTTGCCGCGTCCCTGTATGCACTGTGATGAGCCAAGCTGTGTGAAAGTCTGTCCGGTGCAGGCGACCTTTATGAACGAAGAGGGCACTGTGCTGGTGAATTATGACCGCTGTATCGGCTGTCGTATGTGCACGGTGGCCTGCCCATATGCTGTGCGTTATTTTAACTGGTATGCCCCAGAATGGCCGGATGCACTAAAGGAACATTTGAATCCTGATCCTGAAGTGGCGCCGCGTCCCAAAGGTGTGGTCGAAAAATGTACATTCTGTGTACAGCGCCTGCGTAAGGCGCGCGAAGAAGCCGAGGCTGAAGGCCGTACCTTCAACGCAACGGACTACACTCCGGCCTGCGTGGAAACCTGTACAGGACGAGCCCGCTACTTTGGCGACCTGAATGACCCCAACAGCCTGGTGTCCAAGCTGTCGCACAGCCCGCGTGCCTTCCGGATGTTCGAAGAATTGGGGACTCATCCGAAGGTCTATTACTTAAAACAAGGGTGATGGCAATGGAACCAAAGAATCAACACACACAAACGATCCTTGCTCCCATACGAAAAGTTTCCAAAGGAGACTACCTTCTATGGGGCGCGTTAACTGCGTTGCTGCTATCTGGTCTGGTTGCATGGATCTGGCAATATATTGAAGGTCTTGGCATTACAGGGATGAATCGTCCGGTTTACTGGGGCGTGTACATCACCAATTTTGTTTTCTTCATTGGCCTGGCACACTCAGGCACTTTTATCTCGGCCATCCTGCGCATAGCTGGTCAGAGTTGGCGTGCCCCGCTGACCCGCGCTGCTGAAGCGATCACGCTTTTCAGCCTGCCTTTCGGCGCCGGCTCAATCATCATCGATATGGGCCGCCCAGAACGATTACTCAATCTTGTGTTTTACGGCCGTTATCAATCACCGATCTTGTGGGATGTCACTGCTGTCAGTCTTTACTTGCTTTCCAGCGTTGTCTTTTTCTATCTTTCGCTACTTCCGGACATTGCCATGTGCCGCGACCGCTTGACGAATGTCCCGCATTGGCAGCACCGTATGTACGAGATCCTTGCCTTGGGATGGAACCATGATTCTGAACAGTACCACCGACTTGAGAAGGTGCTGGATGGTATGGCTGTTTTCATGACCATGCTAGTTGTCACAGTACACACTGTCGTTTCTTGGCTCTTTGGCATGACGGTACAACCTGGCTGGCATACGGCTTTAATCGGGCCGTTCTTCCTTCTCGGCGCAATCCTTTCTGGAACGGCAGCAGTTGTCATTGTTCTGGCGCTGTTGCGTAAAGCCTATCGCTTGGAAAAAGTTTTGCATAATGGGCTCTTCAATTCACTGCGCAAACTTTTGATCACCTTTGTCCTCGGATGGCTGTATATGATGATTGCTGAATACCTGACCATTGGCTACAGCAATATGACCGAGGAGATGGTCGTCCTGACCGATAAATTCAGCGGTACTTATGCGACGATGTTTTGGAGCATGACCGTTTTCGTGTTTGTTATTCCCTTGCTAATCTTTATCTTCAAAGGCAAGAACAGTGTCGGCTGGATGGTGTTTGCATCCGTACTGATCAATATCGGTATGTGGATGGAACGCTATATCGTCATCATCCCGACCGAGATTAGCCCGCGTATGTTGCACGTAATGGGGCAGGGAAGTTACCTGCCTGCCTTGCCCGAGATACTGATCACGATAGCCTGTTTTGCTGGATTGATTCTGCTGTATGCGGTTTTCACTCGTTTCTTTCCGATTATCCCTATTTGGGAAACAGCAGAGGAACTCCCCGGTCACGCCCATTCCACGAAAACGTCGCCAGCGCCCAGCTCGGCATCTAGCGATTAACGCACTCAGGAGCTTTACATGGATATTGGCGCTTTAGTTCACGCATTTTTCGATAACGCTGGTCCTGGTAGCGTTCTTTTCATCTTGATAGTTGGTGGTGCCTGCATTTTTTATTATTTTCTAACTCGCTGGATCGTAGCGACTGAAAAACGGGATGAACCGACTACTCCAGAAGAACAACCGGAGAGCATGGACGCATGAAACGACGAATCTTGATTCCCACTCTGATCTTTCTCGCAGTATTGACGCTGGCTGCCTCTTGAGCTTCCTCCTCTTCCCGCACCCATGGCTTGCCAGCCGGAACCGAAGGACAAACCCTTGTCTCCGGCAATTACTGTATTTCTTGTCACCTGGCGGATGACCAGCGTCTCACCACCGTCACCGAATGGAAAGGTGGTATTGGCCGCGAAGTCAACAGCCCTTGCCCGGCAGCAACAGTCATCCATGAAGAGTTGTACTACACCGAACGATTGCTGCTCATGATCGACCGTGCTCAGGAGGCAGTCGGTACTCTGCCTAAAAAAACGCAATCCCGTTTGGATAACTATACTCAGCGCTACAGCCGTATGCTGGATACCCCTGTCACCAGCCTAGATGCCTTTGTCAGCGAGGCACAGACCACACGTTATCAGATGAACAAAGCTTATGCCGTCTTGAACCAGATGGCGGAAGCTGCAAAACAACGCACGGTGCTTCTCTATGCTGCTATTGTCACGTTGATTCTGCTCGGCTCACTAGCCTGGGGCCTCTACAACACACATGCTGTTCGTGCGGGGACAGTTAGTAAATCTTGGGCCACATTTTGGCGAGTTGTGCTTGTATTGGCTGTGCTAATCTTCTTTGCCCTGCCTATTTTCCGCATACCAGAGGTTGAGGTGATGGAAACCACAGAAGAGCAGCAGGACGCGCAAGCCACGCTTGACGTTGCCCAGCGAGCGGCCAATGCCGCTGACCGTGCTCAAGCACGCGCTTGGATGCTGGCTCGTGTGGGAACGGCTTGGAGTCAATTGGATACCGCAGAGGCAGAGACTCTGCTGGAAGAATCCCTTCTAGCTCTGGAAATAGCCCGAAAAAATGGAACAGCACTTTGGGGACAGAGTTTGATGGTGCAAGAGGCCACGGCTGGGCAAAAAGTAGAGATGGAAGCAGCTGATCTGATTGCCGCTGATTTGAATGCCGCTCGTGGTCGAACCTGGGCTTTGCCGCTTATTGCCCTAGAATGGAATGAAATTGATTTAGGGCGTGCAGTTTCGATTTTGAATGCGGAGCAGGAAAATCTTGAAAGTCAGCAAGGTCTCTATCGCGATTTGCAATTACGCGGACTGGCTTTGGCCTGGGCAAAAGTAGATTCGGCTAGGGCTGCTCCAACCGCCGCACAAATTGACGATCCAGCACTACGCACTTGGACCTACCGCGAACTGGCAGCTCTTACTAACAATCAAACCCTCTTTGGCCATGCCGCTGAAGCAGCCCGTGAAATCGAAGACCCCGTTCAACGTGCGTATTCTCTGCGTGAAATTGGCCTGGCTTCTGGTCAGAACGCTCTATTCGACGAAGCCCTTGCTGCACTTAATTCTGTAAAAGGTGCGGCGCTTGCCTATGCTTTGAGCGATCTTGCTGTCTCTTCTGGCGATACAACGCTGATTGAGAAGATTGATCTTGCGTATCCCGATGCGCGTGTCAGCGCACTACTTCGTCTGGGAGAATACAGTTCTGCCTTGGAGACCGCCGCAGATATTGCTGATCCCTATGAGCAAGCTCGTGCCCAGGCTACCATCGCTGTAGCTTGGAAAAATGCAGACGTCGCTGTCCGGGCGGCGAAGTCGCTATATCGCGACCTGGCCTTGCGTGATGTTATCCGAAAAACGGGAGATGCAGCATTGGTCGACTCCATTTCATCCACTTACTATAAAGTTCAGGCACTGACCGCGCTCGATGAATACGAAGCCGCAAGCCAGATGGCTGGCAATCTGGGCGATTCCTATCCGCTGGTTGAATTGGCTCTAGCTATGGCGGATCAAGACCCGCAGGCTGCATTAGCCTTGATCGATGAAATGAGCCGTGAAGCGGACAAGGCCATCGTCTTACGTGCTGTAACTGCGGCCTCGCACGATAAGGAACTGATTGAACGAGCGCAAGGCATGGCACTGGCCGCACGTGTACGCGGTGACTCACTTGCTCCAATCCAGGCCTTGCTTGATTTGGCAGATGCGCTTTGGGCGTTGGACACAACCAGTGCAGAAGCCGTTCTTGTCCAGGCTTGCGAAGCAACGCAACTGATTTCTACAAAATAAACGAACAACTCCAATAAGGAACCTGAACACAATGGACAGTATCGCAATCACTCGCATTATTGCAATCGTCGGTTTGGCACTTTGTTTGCTGGGGATACTCCTGCGACTCAAAACCATTATGAACCGGCCCTTCAAAAAGGACTTGTCACGTGAGCGTGGCTTGACGGGGCGAGGCCTTTTGTTTGCCTTCACACTGGGGATGGCCCCTTGGGAGAAGGAATCCACGCGTATCCACTGGATATCCTATATGCGCGGCATCTTCTTCCATGTCGGGATATTCACAGCATTCGGAGTGCTGTTGGTTAGCCCCTGGCTGGAAATCTTACCGAATTGGCTCATCTGGTTGGGGGTAGTAATTACAGGGTTTGGCGCACTCTTCGGGTTTGCTGGCATTTTCATGCGCCTTTCGGGACCTAACGAGCGCGTCTTAAGTGTCCCGGATGATTATGTCTCGGTCTTTCTCTCATCGTTTTTTATTGCATTGGGGTTTGCGACCCTGCTTTGGCCCTCGGCTCTACCCGTTTTCTATGTAGTGACGGGGATTGTGGGCGTCTACATCCCACTCGGTAAAATCCGCCACTGCGTTTACTTCTTCTTCTCAAAATTCTTTTTCGGAAAGGGTTTTGGACACCGGGGTGTGATTGGACAATCAAAAGGAAAATACGCGGAATAGAGGTATAGCATGACCAACGAAAAATTCACTGACAAACGCTTCAATCTTACGGACGAAAAAAAATCTCTCGCTATAGACGTTTTGCGTCAGCGCCTAAACCGCCAACTGGAAGCCTCGTTGGAAGTGTGTGTGCGCTGCGGCGTCTGTGCCGATTCTTGCCATTATTATGTTTCGAATCCCAAACCGGAGCATGTTCCAGCGTATCGCGCCGAACAGCTGAGAAAAGTTTATCGCAAGCTCTTTGATCCAGTAGGCAAAGCAGCTCCCGGCTGGGTAGGCGCCGCAGAACTTGATCAGGAAATGGTCGACGAGTTGATTATGACAGCTTTTGGTTCCTGCACCATGTGCGGACGTTGCGTCATCAACTGCCCGATGGGTGTGGACACGCGTCACATTGTTCGCACCGCCCGCGCCATGCTGACGGCCATTGATATGACGCCCGGGGGACTCAAAGCTACGGTTAACGTCCACCTCGAAAAAGGCAACAACATGGGCGTCAACGAAGAAGACTATGTTGAAACCGTTGAGTGGATGTTAGAGGAACTCCAGGCTGAACTGGGTGATCCTAGTATAACCATCCCATTTAACAAAAAAAATGCGCGTGTGGTTTATACCTTCAATCCGCGCGAGATTAAGTATTTCCCCTATCTCATCCAGGCCGCGGCCAAGATTTTTAACGCCGCAGGTGAAGATTGGACTCTTAGCACTGAAAGCTGGGATGCCACCAACTATGGCCTATTCTCAGGTGATGATGCTGCCGCTGCCCAGATGGCTAGCAACCTGGAGGGGGCAGTCAATCATCTGGGTGCTGAAACGCTGGTTATGGCTGAATGCGGACATGGTTACCGTTCTCAACGTTGGGAGGCCGAAAACTGGATTGGACATAGCTACCCCTTTGAAGTTATCAGTTTTGTTGAACTCCAGGCGCAGTATATTAAAGAAGGTCGCTTGAAGCTTGATCCAACGCGCAACCAGAAGCGGGTTACCTTTCACGATCCCTGTAACCAGGCGCGCAATGGCGGCATTGTGGATGAGCCGCGTTATATCCTGCGTAATGTGGTCACAGACTTTGTCGAGATGACGCCGCATGGTGTAGAAAACTACTGTTGCGGCGGCGGTGGCGGGATGCTCTCCATGACCGAATTTTCCAATGCTCGTAAAGAGGCTGGGAAAGCCAAAGCCGACCAGATTTCAGCGACAGGTGCGGAGATCGTTGCCACCTCCTGCCATAACTGTCTCGACCAATTGGATGAGATCAAGCGCCATTACAAGCTCAAGGTCAAGATCCAAAACTTGAGCGAATTGGTTGCCAACGCAATTGTATGGCCGACCCCTCCGGAAGCCGAAGAAGAAAAAACTGAAGAAAAAGAATAAAGAAGAAAATCAGGAGATAATTAATGTCAGCAGAATATGCAGGCAAAAAAGTTTTGATTGTCGCAACATTTGGTTCTGATAACCCCGAGCGCTGTCCGGGCCCGTTCGTATTTGCTGGGGAAGCGGTGAAAGCTGGTGCAGAAGCTGAGATACACTTTGTGTTGCAAGCGCCGAAGATTTTGAAAGAGGGCGTTGCGGAAGCTTTGCATTCCAAGGAAGGCGGACGGACAATCCGTGAATTCATCGATGATGCGTTGGCTCTGGGTGTCAAGTTCTTTGTCTGTGACACAGCCCTCGCGCTCTGTGATATGACCTCGGAGGATCTCATTGAAGAGATCGAGACTTTGGTGGGACCCAGTTTTTTGATTAAACGAGGATTCGAGTCTGATCTGTCATTTACATTCTAAAAATATTGTTTTATCTGGAGGCACCATGTTCATTGTAGAAATCGATATTGAGAAATGCGAAGCTTGCGGCGACTGCGTTGAGAACTGCCCTGAGCAGATGATCGCAATGGTTGAAGAAGACGGTAAAAAATACGCCATGTTTACAGGTGACCCTGATGTTTGCAGTGGGTGCTTATCCTGTGAGGCCTCCTGCGAGAAAGATGCAGTAACGGTTACAGAATACTAAATTCATTCAGTATTCCACCTGTAGAGGGTGGTAGCCTGATATAGATATTTGATGTCTAACCAAGAATGCCTTGCGCCTCGCTTAGTTATTGCGGCCCCTCAGGGGCAAAGCGGGAAAACTACAGTAACACTGGGGCTGTGTGCGGCATTTAAGGCACGTAATCTTATTGTACAACCTTACAAAAAGGGGCCTGATTATATTGATCCATCCTGGTTGAGTGAGGCAGCCGGAAACCCCTGCCGTACTCTGGATCCGTTTTTCTATGAGCAGCCCGAAGCACTTCTTCGGGCCTTTGTGTACTCTGTAGGCGGGGCGGATATCAGCCTGATTGAAGGCAATCACGGTCTATTTGATTCTTTCGATGAAATGGGAGAGTTCAGCACGGCCGCAGTTGCTCGTACATTGGATGCGCCCATCCTGCTAGTGGTTAGCGCAACACGGATTGGGCGCAGTGTGGCCGCAATCGTACATGGTTGCCAGACCTTCGAGCCGGGCACAAATATTGCGGGTGTTGTACTCAACAATGTTGCCCGCAGCCGCCATGAAGCACGCTTACGTCAGGCGATTGAAAATCATTGTGACATCCCAGTAGTTGGCGCGATACCTAGAAATAAAAGTTTAACCATTCCGGATCGTCATCTAGGATTAATCCCACGTGCGGAGGAAGATGCGAATCTCTCCGCCATCATGGCTTGCCAGCAGACCATTGAACATTACCTTGACTTAGACACAGTTCTGGATATTGCCCGTACCGCTCCTGCCATTTCCGTGCCAGACCAGAATCAAGCTGCAGATCAGGTTACCCAATCCCCGCACGTCAAGATTGGGGTTTTGCGAGACAGAGCTTTTACTTTCTATTATCCTGCCAGTCTAGAAGCGTTGGAAGACGCAGACGCTGACCTAGTCTTCATCAATGCCTTGCATGACACAGACATGCCCTTGATAGATGCTCTCTACATTGGCGGTGGTTTCCCTGAGATATTCATGGATGAATTATCTGCAAATGTTCATCTTCGTACGGCAATCCGCCAGGCAATTGAAGACGACCTGCCTGTCTACGCGGAATGTGGCGGATTGATGTACCTCTCTCAGCGTATCATTTGGGGTGAAAAATCTGCTGAGATGGTCGGTGCGTTGCCTTGCGAGATCGAGATGACTGACAAACCCCAGGGGCATGGCTACGTAATTGCACAAGTTGAAAACGAGAACCCCTTCTTCCCCTCTGGTACGAGCCTGCGTGGACATGAGTTCCATAATTCGCGCTTGGTTTCGATGTCTGTCAACGGTAGCAAAAGCTCTCTTTCTACTGTATATGGCTTATCACGGGGGAATGGTCTCGGGAATGGCCGAGATGGAATCACTTATCGAAATGTGCTGGCGGCTTACACTCACTTGCACAGTGGTGGAGCACCAAACTGGGCAAAGGGCTTGGTAGATAGAGCCCGAACTTATCGTGAGTCTCGTCAGGGGCGGGTAACTTAATGGATACGCCAATGACTTCCATGCCAATTTTGATGATCGGGCTCAATCATAAGGTCGCGCCAGTGGAAGTGCGCGAACGTTTGGCATTCGGAGCTGAGCGTATCCCCTTTGTCTTGAAAGAGTTGCTGAGCGACGAAACTATCGAGATAAACGAAGTTGTCTTGCTATCAACCTGTAATCGAACCGAAATTTATCTTTGTACATGCAATTCGCCCGTTAGTGAAAAAAAAATTCAAGAGTTTTTCGCATCTCATGCCAAATTGCCTGTAGAGAACTTGCAGCATTTGGTGTACGTCCTGCGAGGTGAGGATGCGGTCGAACATCTGATGCAGGTTTCGGCTGGGTTGGATTCGTTGGTCTTAGGGGAGAATGAGATTCTGGGACAGGTGAGGTCTGCAGCAGAGACGGCTCAAGTGGCAGGAGCGACTGGCCCGATCCTTTCAGCGTTATTTCGCTATGCTATCCAGGCTGGAAAGCGCGCCCGCGCCGAGACAGAGATCGGACGGGGAGATATTTCTGTAGCAAGCGTGGTCGTCGAATTGGCACAGCAGGCTTTGGGTCCATTGGAAAACCGCACAGTCTTATTGATTGGCGCAGGAAAGATCAGCTCGATCACTGCGCGGGCTTTAATCAAGGCTGGGCTACGCTGCATCATGATTGCCAATCGTACTTATGAACGGGCGGAGAAACTGGCTCAAAATCTGCATGGAACTGCTGTCCATTTTGATGCCTTGAATGAAACCTTGAAACAGGCCGATATCGTGATTTGCTCAACAGGTGCGCCACATATTGTTTTGCACGCCGATGCTGTGGAGAAAGCACAGAAGGCTCGTGATGGCCGCCCGCTTCTGGTGGCAGACTTGGCTGTACCGCGGGATGCTGACCCGGAGATCACCTCTATTCCTGGTGTGCAGCTAGCGAATATTGATGATCTGGGGATCGTTGTGAAAACCAGCCATCCAGTAACAAGATCGATTTATCAGAAAGTTGAAGTAATCATTCAGCAGGAGTTCGACAGCTTTCATCAGTGGTACGGTGCTCGTGGTTGCGTACCGATTATCCAAGCACTCCACAGCAAAGCCGAAATCATCTACCAGGCAGAGGTTGAGAAAACCCTGCGTCGTTTAGGCTCTCTGACACCGCATCAGGAGCAGCTGGTACAGGCTATGGGAAAAGCGATTGTGGGAAAACTATTACATGAGCCGACGGTTCATCTCCGCGAATTATCGGCAGATGAAGACCCTTCTACTTACCTTAAATTAGTTCAGGACCTATACGGTATTCAATGAAACTTCCATCTTTTTCAAATCTCGGAAATTTCTTTCCAAAACTGCGTTCGCAATCAAAGAAGGTGCCCATAAAGAAGCGTCCCTTTGGCGTTGTTCAAATTGAAGTCACCAGCCGATGTGGTACGGGATGTGTTTTTTGCCCGCACGATGCCTTGTCTGACCGCTGGGTGGAGGGGGATTTGCCGCTTGGCCTGTATAGCGAGAGTATCGCCCCTCATCTGAATTTATTTGAATTGGTGTATTTGCAAGGCTGGGGGGAGCCAATGCTGCATCCACATCTCTGGGAAATGCTTGAGATGGCCCAGCAACAGGGCTGCCAGACCGGATTCACCACTAATGGCACTTATCTGCAGGATGACCAGAATCGTCGCTTGCTGGACATGGGCGTGAATCTGATCTCCGTTTCATTCGCGGGGACGGTTGCTTCCGTTCATGAATCATTGCGCACCAAATCTGAATTTACCAAGCTATGCAGGAACTTTGAGAATCTGGCCAACCTGAAGCGTAAAAATGGGGTCACAAATCCCTGGCTGGAACTACACTTCTTGATGACGCGTACTAACCTGACCGAATTCCCCTCGCTGGTAGAACTGGCAGCTTCACTGGGTGCGGATGAGGTTGTAGCAACAAATCTCACCTATTCCCCCAGCATCACTTTAGACCACCAGCACGTGTTTGGGGAAGAGCCACTTCTCGAAGATATGGAGATCGTCAATCAGGCAAAAATGAATGCCGAACGACTGAACATCCCCTTGAGAATCTACCCGCTAAAAGAGGAACCGAACACAGCAGTTTGTGATTCGGATCCGGTCAATACTGTGTATGTTAATCATCGTGGTGAAGTGACACCCTGTGTCTATCTGGGCTTGACCCTCGACGGACAGATCCCGCGTTTTTATCAAGGAGAATCCCATCCCTTTGATACGGTTTCTTTTGGGAATGTCTGTGATGGTTTTACGGTGGCACTTGACGGTGTTGAACGAGAGAAATTCGTTTCAGCTTTCAAACGCCGCAATGTGGGCAAAAGCCCATTAGCTATGTTTTCCTATCTGGCAGGCGATTCTGGTGACAATGAATTATCACCTCCGCCTATTGCTTGTCAGCACTGTTACAAAATGTTGGGAATTTAAAGCACCTTTGCGTGCAGAGCTAAACTAATTTTAAATCGAAGAGGAGCGCAGATGCAGAACAACAAACTAAATGACACCGTCAAAACCGAGCAGAACGAAGAGCAAGCCTGGCATGCACTAACGGCTGAAGATGTACTCAGGCATCTTGAAGTTCAGGATGCTGGCCTGGGTGATGAGCAGGTTGCCCGGCGCATTGCTCAATATGGTCAAAATGAATTGCAGGAAGCACCGCGTCCTACATTCTGGCATATGTTGTGGGACCAATTTAACAACTTTGTTGTGATCCTACTAATAGTTGCATCCATTGTTTCAGCCTTATTGGGCGAATATATAGAAGCGGGCGCCATCATGGCGATTGTGGTTCTCAATGCGGTGCTCGGCATTGTCCAGGAGCAGCGTGCCGAAGAAGCGCTAGCAGCTCTGAAAAAACTTGCTGCTCCAGATGCGCAAGTCCTGCGTAATGGTAGCCGACAGGTTGTCCCTGCGCGCGAACTGGTACCTGGTGATATTGTCTTTCTTGAGGCGGGGAATTACGTTCCAGCGGACGTACGCTTATTGGAAGCCATCAATCTGCGGGTTGAAGAAGCATCCCTGACTGGAGAATCTTTGCCCGTGCAAAAGAGTGCTGCCAGCATCATGGATAAAGATGTTCCCATAGGTGACCGTAAGAACACTGCTTTCATGGGCACGTTGGTCTCATACGGACGTGGACGTGGAGTTGTGGTTGGTACAGGTATGCGCACACAATTGGGCCTGATCGCAACCATGTTGCAGACAGTAGAATCGGAAGAAACACCACTTCAACGCCGATTGGATGAATTGGGAAAAACGTTGAGTATCGCATCGTTGATTCTGGTGGCAATCGTCTTTATCGTTGCCTTGATCAACTATACAAATATAAACGAGTTGTTCAGTGGCCCAGTGCAATACTTTACGGACTATGCTGAGGTGATAACAGAAGCGTTCATTATTGCCATCAGTTTGGCTATCGCGGCTGTTCCGGAAGGATTGCCCGCAGTGGTGACCATCAGTCTGGCGCTTGGGATGCGCGAGATGATCAGACGCCACGCACTCATCCGCAAGCTGTCATCCGTTGAAACGCTTGGTTCAGCTACTGTGATTTGTTCCGATAAAACCGGTACTCTGACCCAGAATGAAATGACGGTTACACGTCTTTGGGTGGACGGGCAGTATTTCGGAGTGACGGGTTCAGGTTATGTTCCTGAAGGTGATTTCACTGTAGATGATAAACCAGTGGATGTGACCAAATACCCGGCTGCATTGACTACTCTTTGGCTAGGTGTGCTCAATAATGATGCCGAGCTTGAGATCACGGGGGAAACTGACAGCGAAGAAACCTATCGTATCGTTGGTGATCCGACTGAAGGGGCGTTGTTGGTAGCGGCAGCCAAAGCTGGGGCACTGCCCATTGATGTGAAGCAGGCTTACCCACGTGAGAACGAGGTACCTTTTGACTCTGAGCGTAAGCGCATGATCACAGTCCATGAGGTCAGTGAGCCGAGTCCTGAAGATATATCCCCATTTTATGACGATAAAAAGCGCGATTGGTCTGTTATTGCGATCAAAGGCGCTCCAGATATGGTGCTTGATCTGTGTACGCATTACCAAACTATGGATGACCAGTCCAAACCAATGACAGATGAGAAACGCCAACGTGTCCTTGAAGCAAATGACTTAATGACAAAAGATGCCTTGCGCGTGCTGGGTATGGCTTACCGCATTGAAAAAGAAGCTCCTGGAGAAAACGGCAAACTCAAAGCAGAAGAAGTCGAACAGGATCTTGTTTTCGTCGGGTTGCAGGGAATGATCGATCCGGCTCGCCCTGAGGTCAAATCTGCGCTGGTAGAGGGGGGCAATGCAGGTATCCGCACGGTGATGATCACAGGCGATTACCCCAACACGGCGCGCGCCATTGCCGAGGCGATTGGTCTGCTGAAGCCCGGACACAAAGTAGCCACCGGTGCAGACATAGACAAAATGGATGTTGATACGCTCAGAGCCGAGATCAAAGAAACGGATGTGTTCGCCCGAGTATCACCGGAACATAAGATGAAGATCGTGGATGCACTGCAGGCCAACGATGAAGTCGTTGCCATGACCGGTGACGGTGTCAACGATGCTCCGGCGATCAAGCGTGCCGACATCGGTGTGGCGATGGGCATTACCGGCACAGATGTGGCCAAGGAAACCGCAGATATGGTGTTGACCGATGACAACTATGCCAGCATCGTTTCAGCGGTTGAGCAGGGCAGGATCATTTACAGCAATATCCGTAAATTTGTCTTCTTCCTACTTTCCTCCAATGTGGCCGAGATCATGATCATCTTCCTGGCGACGCTAGCGGGGCTCCCCGCGCCGCTCACGGCGATCCAGTTGTTGTGGCTGAACCTAGTTACTGATGGGGCGCCTGCCCTGGCGCTGGCGATGGAAAAAGGCGATCCGGGCATTATGATGGAAAAGCCGCACGCCAAAAACGAGCCGATCATCAATCGGACGATGGGAATGGGAATCATCATCCAGACTATCACACAGACTACAGCGGTGTTGACCGCTTTCGGTCTGGGCTTGTATTGGCATATTGACCAGGCACTCCCAGTAGGTGTCAACCCCATCGTTGGCCTGATCCAGCACGACTGGTTCGGTGTGGATGTGCAAACTGCCGAAACAATGGCCTTCCTGACCCTCTCGCTGTGTGAGTTGTTCCGTTCTTACACCGTTCGCTCGGAGCGTGCTTCACTATTCTCAATTGGTGTTTTTTCCAATAAATATATGCAATACGCAGTGGGGCTTTCAGTATTCTTGTTGATATTGGTTGCTGCTGTCCCCTTCCTGCAACCGATATTCAATACTCACTGGCTGAACTTGAACGAATGGCTCGTCGTAATCGGGCTGGCGCTCCTGCCAGCGATCTCTGAAGAGATCACGAAATTCTTCCTGCGCAGGAAGGAGTGGCAAGTGAAATAATAGAAATTGCCTAAGGTCATAGGCTCATGGAAGCAATCTAACTTCCATGAGCCTTTTTTGTTCCCGGGTTTTTATAGTAACTGGTTAGTGTCAGTGAATTAGACTTTCCTTAGAAAGTGAGCAAGTGAATTCCAAAGGGGGTAAAATGGACTCATGCAAAAAATAACGAAGCTGATCGATATTGAAGCACCGTGTCAGGATGTCTTTGATACGGTTGTTGATATTGATCGGCGTATGCAACTTAGTCCGTTGTGGGGGCTAAGTCAACTGTTGGATGTATCTCCAAATTATCCACAAACCGGGAGCAGTTACCGGGTCCGGGTATTGACTGATATGCCCTTTGGTCTCTCCTATGGAACATTGAATGCTACCCAAGGCGCAATATCCGGACTGATTCAAATGCTGTCCCTGAAATCGACCCAGGCTGATACAAGTCATTCGAAAGAGTTAATATCTGATGACGCTAAAGAAATAATTGCGACCAGCGACCAGGAACCGGAGTTTGAGATGCCTGCCCGACAAGAGTATTTTGTTACAGAACACGAGCTATTGCATAAATTCAGCTATTATCTCGACGAAGATTGTAAAACGATCATTACCTGGCGATTTCAAAGCATCCCCCTTGGTACACGTATTAACTATGAAGAGGTTTTTTGCGACGAAAATATAGGAGGGGAGAATTTCATCCCCACAGTTCGTGGTGTTATTAGTGAATGGCTGTTCAATATTAAACGCTACAGTGAATTAAACAATGGTCGGGGACGCCAGATTATCAAGTGGTTTTTGGATCGATATTACTTGAAATTGCGCCCCGACCAACGTCGTGTTGTACTGATGACTTTGTATATGCAGGCAATTGGACTGGCAACGTTTATGATTGCGCTAATTGGATGGGGAATTGCCAGCTTGTTCTTTTAAGTCCTACTCTTTTGGCTCGTGACAACAACGGAAACCTGTATCATCACTGCGGTGCATAGGGGCTGCCCAGCTTCTATAAGCACAACGTGCGCGGAACTTTGTCTCGCGCCATGAACCTCCGCGAATGACGGATTTCCCGATAGAGGCTTCTACAGAATTGGGCACAGATGTGCAACCCGTCTCAAGCCATTTTGGCAAAATATCTTCTTTGTGCAGATCATAGACATGTTCTTCCCGCCCGTCTGTTGGGTTATAAGGGTAAGATCCATATAAGGAAGAACTCCATTCCTGTACGTTGCCACCCATATCAGCAATCCCATAAGGACTATCTCCTTGAGGGGAGAATTGGCCTACCTTGGATGTTCCATTATTTTTTTCTTCGCTGGTATTGCAAATTCCTTTATCCCAATCGTCTCCCCAGGAAAACACCCTTATTTCAGGGCCACGTGCAGCTTTTTCCCATTCTGGCTCTGTGGGCAAACGGACTGGAAGACCGGTCATCTCAGAAGCCCAGGCGCAGAAAGCCATCGCATCGAAATAAGAAACGCCTACGACTGGATGATCGGCTAGTTCAGCAGGATACTCCCCATCTGGCCAAAATAGGGGAGGACGGCAGCCAATTGCCTGGACGAACTGATTGTATTGTACATTTGTAACCGGGAATTTCATAATGTAATAATCACTAACGTGCAACACTTGGGCAGGCATTTCAGTGTTGTCTGCATCACGATCATGTGGCCGTTTGCTACCCATTGTAAACTCAGATGCAGGGATCTTGACAAAATTTAATTTCAAGTCGTTCATGACGTTCTCCTTTTTGTATGATATTGATTGACTTTTTTGCTCCCCAGTCATCTAGTTGGTGGCCGGGAATTTGCGTAAAGGGTGGGAGGAAGCTGCACGGATCAATTCGACCGTGTTCTGAACGTCTAGCTTGGACATGATATTGGTCCGATGCACAGAAACCGTTTTGTGGCTGATGTTGAGAACTAAAGCTACCTCCTTATTGCTTTTGCCCTCTACGATCAACTCGAGAACCTGACATTCCCGATCTGTCAGATTCTGTTTGATATCACTATTGCTATGACCTGGTTGGGTATACTCCTGCAATATTTTTTGTGTGATCTTGTTAGTCAGGTAGGCTCCCTGTTCATGAACCTGCCTGATCGCATTCAGCATTTCACTCCTGCCGGAACGTTTCAGGACATAGCCTGAAGCACCCGCTCCCAATGCTGGAGCAATATATTCACGATTATCGTGTTGTGTCAGGATCAATACTTTGACATGGGGAAAGCGTTCTTTTACCAAGCGTGTGGCTTCTAGGCCGTTCGTTTTGGGCATGGATATGTCCATAAGCACAATATTCGGTAACAAGGTACTGATGTATTCAAGCGCGTCTGACCCATTGCTTGCTTCTCCTACGACAACAATGTCATCCTGACTTTCCAGAATCGAACGAATCCCATCACGTAAAATAGCATGGTCGTCAACGATCAGAACCCTAATCATAGATAGGGCTCCTTTCGGCAATCGGAACATGGATATGGATTTTGGTTCCGTTGCTAAGGGTTGAATCGATATCCAATTCTCCTCCTAATAATTCAATGCGCTCTTGCATCCCAAGCAACCCCAGTCCGCGGGTATTTTCGGGCAAGAGAAAATCCTTGTTGTCAATTTCTTCCAGAGTTTCAATCCTTAATTCTGTTAGATCAAAACCAATCCCGTCATCAGTGATGCTGATATTCGTTACGTCGTTGTTTACGGTCAGGAAAATTTCCACATTTCGTGCAGCCGAGTGACGAGCAATGTTGTTGATAGCTTCCTGTACGACACGATAGAGGGCCGTTTCAATTTCAGGTGATAGGCGCTGGGTGTTTATTTCACTATCCGCCAGGTTGGAATTCACTTTGACCCGTATCCCTTTAGGCTCCAGTCTTGTTTCGGACAGCCAGCGTAAGGCTGGGATCAGGCCCAGTTGGTCAAGCATTGATGGACGCAGATCGAACATGAGTTTATGGATATTCTCCAATGTGTGTTGGGTTAGATCGCAAATACTTTGCAACCGCCCTCGAATTGCAGGGAGATCATCCAGTTCCAATCCGTTTTCGGCGTCGTAAAGTAAAGCTGTCAGGGATTGGCTAACTTCATCATGTAATTCGCGTGCGATGCGTTTACGTTCATCTTCCTGGGCAGCTAGTGTTTTCTTAAATAATTCGCCCCGTACGCGTTCCTTGCGTTGCACATCAGCATATAAACGCGCGTTTTCAACTGCGATGGCGATTTGATTTCCAATAGCACTGAGTAGGCTTTGTTCAGATTCACCAAATTGAGTTGTATCATGGGTGCCGACACACATACTTCCCAGAGCCCAGCCTTTGGTCATCAGGGGGACGTGTACGAGGGATTTAACTTTCTCCCGTTGCAATGATCTTGCGCCTCTTCCACGGTATGAAGAAATATCTGGCACAACGATTATTCGACCAAGTTCCAAAACCCCGCCACAATCTCCATCAAGCATGCCGACCTTATAAGCTGTGCGGGCAGCTTTCTCGGAAAGTCCACGATGAGCTTTTAGTGCCAATTGGCCACTAACGGAATCATGGAGATAGATGGCGATTACATCGATCCCTTTGAGTTTCAATACGTCGTCTAAAGCTCGATCCAGGATATCGTCAAGGTTAAGGGATTGATTAACGGTCAATGCAACTGTGTTCAGGATGGATAATTGTTGGGTGCGAGCCTGTACGCGGGCATCCAACTCACGATTCCATGATTGGATTTCTTCCATGGATTGCTGCAAGCGTGTACACATGGTAATGAAACTATTTGCAAGAACACCAATCTCATCCCGACGTCGAATGGTTTTATTTGCCAGTGTCGTGGCAAGAGAGTACTCAATAGACTTTAGCGTCGTTGTATCGAATTGAACCTCGCCGATCTTTTCTGTAGCATCTGTAAGCATTTGAATCG
>NZ_CEYOSI010000037.1:9583-20423 GCF_982879505.1 Candidatus Desulfolinea nitratireducens | reverse complement strand
TCAACCGGTAAAGTGCCTTCGCTCCAGGCCTGGTAAAAGGGGTGCTCAAGCAAGTCCCATTTTTCAAGAATGGTATTGAGGCGTTCTTTGGTCGTCATTAGAGTTCTCCTTATAACTTGTATATTGGACAATATTTATCCGATTTTATCATAAAAAAGCAAGCGTGTTAAACAACAGCAATTCCAAATATGACTCCCGAGGATTGTGCTCTTACGACAAAGCGGTCTTATTGTCCACGAGATTGCTTCGTCGGGAAAAGCTCTCCTCGCAAATTCATCCATATTTGGAATTGTTTGTTGAAAAAAAACTTGAATTGCCAGCCTCTATTTTCGTGTTTTGAAGAATCTAACCCTCCACCCAGGCTTTGACCATCTCCCGCACCGAACGGCTCATCTCCACTGAGAACTCAGAACTGAACTTGCGCAGGAACATAAATTGTCCAAAATTTGTAACGTCGCCCATTGATTTACCTTGCGGCATGTTCTTTTCTCTCTCAGCAAACATCTTGGCAAGTTCTCTGTCGCCTAAATGATTATATTTATTTTCAAAGAGAATATATTTTTTATCAAAACGCGTAGTCATCTCGCGGTCTTTTTGCTGTTGTGTTGCGTAACCAAAAACCAGCATCGCGATCGGGAAAACATATTGCGGTAAATCGAACATTTCCTTATGGATTTCATAATTCTCCATAATGTCGCCAATAAAACAGGAACCAAGCCCAAGGGATTCCGCAGCGATGACTGCATTCTGTGCAGCGATCAGCGCATCACAGCAGGCCAGGAAAAGATCGCCTTCCTCGGGTTTGCGCATCTCGATCTCACGTTCGGCACAAAGACTATCTACACCAGAGTAAATATAATAGTCGTACCAACGTTGATAGTCGGCCAGGAAGATCCAGACCATTGGAGCATGGGCGATAAAGGGTTGATTATCACAGGTTTTAACCAATTTATCTTTGATGCTCTGGTCGGTGATCTCCAATATCGAATAGAGCATCATATTTCCGGCAGTCGGCGCGCGCAAAGTTGCTTCAAGGATTTTGGACCTTATCTTTTCCTCAACTTCACGATTTTCAAAGGCACGGACAGATTTTCGGCTTAGCAATAGATCATAGGTTGGGTTCATATTTTCTCTCTTTTTTCAAGAATAGGGATATTTTACCTTTGTTCATGTCATTGCGAAGGAGTGATAACGACTGAAGCAATCTCCCACAATATGATGGAGATTGCCGCGTCAGGCTGAAGCCCTTCTCGCAATGACATCAATTTCTAAACCCCCAATTCCGACAAACTATGTTATACTGCCGCCAGCTTCGCAAGGAGATTTTTATTCTCGTTTTGGTTGTTCCAAAATGACGCCCTGAAAAATGCGGGCGTTTTTGTTGTGACAGAGTGGCTCGTACTTCTTATGGGATGGGTCAACTGTTGAAGACAACAGGGGCATCGGCTGAAAAGTTGATGCAACGCAGGACCCATCAAGACCCATATTAAGTAGGAGTTCAAATGACAACCCAGTTCAGTGATTTAAACCTGCATCCAGACTTGATGCAGGCCCTCGAGAAGGCCGGATATACCGAGCCAACTCCCATTCAGGCGCAAATGATCCCCATCATGCTGACCGGCGTAGATGTTATCGGTCAGGCGCAAACTGGCACAGGCAAGACCGCTGCCTTCGCCCTCCCCATCCTCCAAAATTTAATTCCCGGACAACGTAAACCGCAGGCCTTGATCCTTTCGCCGACGCGCGAACTTGCCATGCAGGTTGCCAAGGCCTTTGAAACGTACGGCGCATACTCGGATGTTCGCGTGCTTGCCATCTATGGCGGCTCCTCCTATGGACGCCAGATCAGCGCCCTGAAACGCGGCGTGGATGTGGTCGTTGGCACCCCCGGACGTTTGCTCGATTTGCTCAAGAGAAAATCCCTTGACCTGAGTGCTGTCACCACCCTTGTCCTCGACGAAGGTGATGAGATGTTGAGCATGGGATTTATTGATGATATTGAAACACTCCTTGATGCCACCTCCCTCCGACGTCAGATCGCGCTTTTCTCAGCGACCATGCCGACAGCGATCCGTCGTTTGGCATCAAAATATCTCAACGAGCCGCAATCAATCGTCATTAAGGACAAGCAACTCACCGTTGCCGCCATCGAGCAGCGCTATTATGTTGTCAATCAGCGCGACAAACTCGCCGCGATCACCCGCATTTTCGAGACTGAAGACGTATCCCGAGCATTGATCTTCGCCCGCACCCGTGCTGGAACAGGAGAGCTTGCAAACGCGCTCGCTTCCCGGGGCTTTTCCGCAGATATGATAAACGGAGACCTCTCTCAGGATGCGCGCGAACGCGTGATGTCCCGTTTCAAAAATGACCAAGTCAAAGTCCTCGTCGCAACGGACGTGGCCGCACGTGGTCTCGATATTGATGATATCTCCCACGTCTTCAACTATGATCTGCCAGACGACCCCGAAGTTTTTGTCCACCGAATTGGGCGCACGGGGCGTGCCGGAAAAGAAGGCATTGCGATCACCCTGTTTACGCCAAAAGAAACGAGCATGTTACGCCGTATTGAAGGGTATACCCGCCAAAAGCAAACAAAAGCGAATTTGCCCAGCAAATCCGAAATCCAGAAAAAACGAAAAATGCAGATCGTTGAACGGATGGAAGTTTGGCTGAATCGCGGACGCTACAAGAATGAACTCGAGATGGTCAACGAAATGGTCGAAGCTGGTCACGATCCTCTTGAAATCGCCGCCGCCGCAATGCGAATTGTGCGTGAAAGTGAAAAACAGCGTCCGATCGAAAGCATCGGCGAGGTGCGCGAGTGGAATTCACGCCGTGACCCGAGTGGATCGCGAAATTCACGTAATAACCGCGATAAAGGTCGTGGTAGAAAAAGCGTTCGCGAGAATTTTTCAACCAAAAGATCTCATGAAGCAGGCATGGTGCGCTTGAACCTTGATAAAGGTCGTTCAGATGGCTTACGTCCCAGCGACGTGGTTGGAGCGATCGCCCATCATGCCAATATCCCCGGTAAGGTGATTGGCGCGATCCATATCCAGGATCAGCAGACGATGGTGGATGTCCCGGAGCAATTTGTGGATCAGGTGCTTTCAAAGAACGGCACCTATAGGCTGCGCAAAGAAGTGATAGCAGTCGAAAGAGCCTAGCTTTTTTCAGAAGATAATATTATGAAGAATTCAAGACACCGTGTGCAAACATGCGGTGTCTTTTTATTTTCAGGGAAGGCAAAGATAGATTACAATCTCTGAAAATAAGAAAAACCCTATAGGAAACCCAATGTCTCTTATTTATCACATCATCCCCCGCGCAGACTGGACGACGGGCCAGAAAAATGGCGAGTATCGTGCTGAAAGTCTGGATACAGATGGCTTTATCCACTGCTCGACCGCAGAACAGGCCGCGCCGGTGGCAAATGCCTTTTATACCTCCCAAAGCGGATTACTGCTCCTCGTCATTGATCTTGCTCGCTTAACTGCTCCTCTTCAATGGGATCCACCCGCACACCCCGCGCCTGAATCAGCCCCCGCCTCTCTGCATGGGGAATTTCCTCATATCTACGGACCGCTCAATCTTGATGCGGTCATCGAGACCCTCGATTTTGAGCCCAATGAAAATGGTGTATTTTCTTTCCCACCATCATAAACTTTTCACCACAAAGGCATGAAGAACACAAAGGTGTGTCTTTGTGACCACCAAAAGAAACTTTGTGGCCTTTATTTCTATGTGGTAAAACCCTACATATGATTCATTTCCTCGCCTGGTACCTGACCCTCATCATTCTCGGCGCGTTGACATTTCCCCTCGTCTATCGCCTCTTCCCTAAATTTGCAGATCGTGGCTACAGTTTCACCCGCGCCGCAGGGATGCTGATCTGGGGTTATGCCTTCTGGATGCTGACTTCGCTCGGTATCGCCCAAAATAATATCGGCGGTCTCATGCTGGGGCTGGCAGTTCTGATCGCTTTGAGCCTTTGGGCATCGCAAAGGGGAGAGGGTTTACGAGATCCCCTCGCCTGGCTAAAAGATAATCTGAAACTTGTTTTCACGGTTGAAATTCTCTTCCTGCTATCTTTTGCTTTAATTGCCCTCCTCCGCGCAGCCAACCCGGAAGCGCTGGGCACAGAAAAACCAATGGAACTGGCCTTCATTAACGCCATCCTGCGCTCGCCCACCTTCCCTCCGCGCGACCCGTGGCTCTCAGGCTACGCCATCTCCTACTATCATTTTGGTTTTATCATGACGGCCATGCTTGCCAAATTGACGGCCACAGCAGGCAGCCTCGCTTTCAATTTGATGACCGCCCTCATTTTCGCCCTCAGCGCAATCGGGGCTTATGGCATTCTCTACAATCTACAGAGTACAGACTTCAGACTTCAGACTTTAGACTCCAGACATCAGACTTTAGACTCCAGACTTCAGACTTTAGACTTCAGACATCAGACTTTAGACTCCAGACTTCAGACTTTAGACTTCAGACATCAGACTTTAGACTCCAGACATCAGACTTTAGATGATAGCCCACGGCATTCAAGATTCAACTTTCATTATTCTGCATTACTTGCCCCTCTTTTCCTGCTCCTGATTTCCAATTTTGAAGGCTTTTTGGCAATTATCCACCAATATAAATTTTTCTGGCCCTCTGGCTCCTCCAAATTTAACTTCTGGATATGGCTGGATATGAAGGAACTTAGCCAGGACCCTGCCACGCTCACCCCGATCCCCGAACGCTTTTGGTGGTGGTGGCGCGCATCCCGCGTCATTCAGGATTACGACCTGCTTGGCAACTTCCGCGAAACAATAGATGAATTCCCTTTCTTTTCCTTTTTACTTGGCGATCTCCATCCCCATGTTCTTTCGATGCCTTTTGCCCTGCTTGCCATCGCAGTTGCGCTAAACATCTTTCTTGGTGGCTGGCGTGGAGAAACGAAAATATTAACCTTTCGTTTTCATCTCAAGCCCCTTGGTCTTTTCAGCGTTGCTCTCATCCTGGGCGGTCTCGCCTTTCTCAACACCTGGGATATCCTCATCGCGGCTGCCCTGATCGCCTCTGCCTACCTTTTCTCTCGCATCCATGAAGATGGCTGGAGCTGGTCTCGCCTCGAAGATTTTCTCTACTTCGGCCTCCTCACGGGCATCGCTGCGATATTGCTCTATCTGCCTTTTTATCTCGGGTTCGCCTCCCAGGCGGGCGGCATTCTCCCCAATCTGATCAATCCGACGCGTGGTGCCCATCTCTGGGTCATGTTTGGGACATTACTGCTGCCGATCTTTTTCTGGATGATTTATCTCTGGCGCAGTGAAAAAACTCCCGTCAACTGGAGATCCGGTTTCGCCCTTGCTTTGGGCTTGCCACTCTTTCTTTGGCTTTTTTCCTGGCTGATTGCATGGGGGATCTCTCGCGTCAATCCCGGCCTGGCGATGCCCTTCCTCGACTCGCAGAACCTCTCCAGTCTCGGTGAACTCTTTTCAGCTGCCACGCCCCGTCGGCTGGAAACTATTGCGGGAGCCCTCACCCTGCTCTTCGTCACGGGCGGATCGTTATCACTTTTATGGAACCCCCACCTGTCCTCCTCTGCTCGTGGGAGAGGGACTGATTCTCCCCTTGTTTCACGGGGGGAGCTAAAGAGGGGGGGCACTTCCTTCACCCTTTTACTGATACTTTTGGGCAGCCTCCTTGTCCTGGCCCCCGAATATTTTTATCTGCGTGATCAGTTTGGGACTCGGATGAATACCATCTTCAAATTCTATTATCAGGCCTGGCTCTTGTGGAGTCTGGCTGCTGCGTATGGGGCTGCTTCCCTGCTCCAGAAACTGCGTGGCGGTTGGGATCGGGTGCATCGGACTGGGCTTGCCCTCCTGCTGATTGCCGGGCTCATCTATCCCGTATTTGGAGTAATCAGCAAAACAGACAGCTTTTCTTCCCCCGCAGACTGGACATTGGACGGTGCTGCCCACATTACCCGCAGCAACCCTGATGAGGCCGCCGCGATTGTCTGGCTGCAAAGCGCGCCTGATGGTATTGTTCTCGAAGCTGTTGGCGGTAGTTACACCGGTTATGCACGGATTTCGACAAATTCCGGGCTGCCTACCCTTCTCGGCTGGCCCGGCCACGAAGCTCAATGGCGCGGCGGCTACGCAGAGATGGGTTCACGACAAAAAGATATTGAAATGATCTATACCACTTCTGATTGGGATACAACCAAGGCCTTCCTGGATCATTATCAGGTGCGCTATGTGGTTGTTGGTTTGCTGGAAAAATCAACCTATCATGTAGATGAGACAAAATTTCAGTATTTTCTGGAACCTGTTTTTTCACAAGGTGCAACAACGATCTATCTTGTGCCTTAATTAGACCTCATGCAAAAGTGCTCTTGTCGCCATCTAGAGCAATATAATTTCTTTGCTAAGCAAGAAAAATATTAAGATTTTCCGCAAATACAAAAAATGCCCCAGATATTTTCAAAATATCTGGGGCATTGCAGTTTTTCTAAAAATGATTAATTTGCAGGGGCTTTTCGGAACCAGCGGGCAAAGAAGATAACGGCAATCAATGCGATCATCAAACCTGCAAGGCCGGGGAGACCGACATCATCTGCAAAGCCACCATCAGGCAAGGCTGCAGCAGTAGGAACCGTTGTCTGGATGGCGATTGCTGCCTGGGTCAACGCAGCAGCAACTGTCCCGGTGGCTGCAATATCTGGTGTTGGGCTTGGGGTTTCAGTGGCAACCGCCACAACCGGAGTTGGGCTGGCCGTCGGCGAGAAGATCGCGCTTGGACTTGCAATGGGCGTAAGAAAGGCATTCGCAACCGCGGTTTCTGTTAGCATCTGGGCAACCTGTGTATTCTGTGCGATACGGGTAACTTCAACATCGTCCGCCCCCGATCTTTGATTTGGAATTACCACTAAAGCATAAGCGGCAACACAAATCAATGCCAACAGAATTATTCCACCAAGAACGCTGGCTGCAATAATAAATGTGCGATTGCTTGATTCTTCTGGCAGGCCTTCATCTTCAGGGTAGGTTATATCGTTATCATCAAACATAGCCATAGCAACTCTCCTATTTCCTTAATGGATATTATCTTATCCCAGTACTTCCAAGTTTACCAGAGGAACAGTAATCTGTTTTCCACTATTTAGTTTTACTTCGCCTGCCATAACACGTAAACCATTTGGCAGGGTTTTCAGCCCAGCAGGTAAATTTTCCAGCGTTCCTGTCGCTCCAGCATGGGGCGCCCGACGCAAACGAACTTTTTGCCCAGGAGCGAAGATTTCTACGGCACGGGGAGTGGATGGCGGGTCAGTATGGGGCAGTGGGATAATGATTTCTGGACGCGTACCCTCATAGCGCTGAAAGGCTTCAGCATTAACAGTCACTTTTTCCCGTTGATTATTGGTGCTTATAATTTTATAAGCGTTGGCATTCATCGCCTGGTTACCGATTGCATCTGTAACAACAATTGGATAGGGCATTTTGCGAGCCAATCCCAAAAGGGAGGGATGAATACTGGAAAGGATCAAGCCGCGCACCGTGATTTCTGCCGCAGTATTAAGCACTTCTGCATTTTGGCATGACCCCGCCAGAATGACTAAACTTCGCAAGCTCATATCCAATTGTTTTGCTGTCAGTATTTCAGCTGGTTTTTCGGCAAGAACATGGAGGGTTCCACTGCTAATGCGGCCGTTTCCCCAAATACCTTGAACTAAAGCACCAACTTCCTGGATAATGACTCCACGATTTTGGATCAATTCGACAACTTCTCCTGAAATCCCCGCCTTGAGTTCAAAGGGTTTTTCAGAGATATCCAACAATATTTGGCCACCGCCTGCTGCTACAACGCGACCATTATGCTCCACCTTAATCCCTTTAGCTACAACTGTCCCTGCCGCCAGTTTTTCTCCGACACGGACGCTGACCATTTTTTCAGCGACACTGGGTTTGATCCCCAAAATATGTGCAATATCAATCAGGTGGTGTTTGTGAGAAAATTCAGCTTCTGCAACCGTATCAGTAGCGAGAATATGTTGATTCAATTTTACAACCACTTCACCCTGAACAGGCAATAATCTTTTGCGTATGATCGTTGTTAGAGCAAGGTTATGAGATACTGGCGCCAGCATGATTTAATCTCCTACCGTCCAGAGCCATTTTTTGATCAGCTCTTTACGACGATTATCATCAGATTGCAAATCCAGAGGGCGGCCACGCCCATCAAGGACGATGCCAAGCGCACTGCCCCCCACCTTCATAGCTATTTTTCGACCAGGGCCATAACCGATATTGGCACGATTTTGCGGCTGAAGATTAAGATCGGCTACCTGCCCTGCTTTGAGGGGGATAACTTCAAAGCCGCCTTGTTTCAGTACTGTTGTGCTAATAGAGCCGTCTGCCCGTTTAATGCTGGCCTTCAAAATGTTCGCTCCGTAACGTGCAGAACTGAGTGGGGAAACTGCGGTGGCAAGGTTGACGAATGCACCTGATTCGAGTGCCTGTACGGGTAGAATACTGTTGATCTCCGCTGCTGTTCCCAGTGCGGGGAGGAGATTGTTTTGGTCGAGAATGAGGGTGCTAGTTCCTGTTGGTTGAAGAGCATCCAGCAGGATGAGCAAGCTCTGCCCATAGGTCGGGGCATTTGAAATGATACTGCCTCCAGCCAATATAATCTCAAATAAGGGTAGCAAATTTTTCTTGATTACGGGCACGTCATCCGGAAGTTCTTGCCGGGCAGTTTCAATTGCGATCCTGAGGGCTTCACGTCCCAGGGCTTGTTCAATTTGCAAGTCTTCCTCGGTCGCGGGGATGCTGTTGGGATAGAGGGCCTTGGTATAGATATAGTCACTGATCTGCTGATGAGGTGCATCATTGCTCAGCCAACGAGCAATATTTTCAATGCTGGTGTGTTGTAACAATTCTGAAATCCCCTCGCCCAGCCCAAGATGAGGATAGACTTTTGTTTGGAGACAATTGTTAAAACCGATGGAAAGGGTTGCCGCAGAGGCACCCAGGTTGACGGAAAGAAGTGCCTTTTCGGGGCCATAGAGCTTGCTGAGGAGGTGGATGATTCTTCCTTCGGCAAAAACAGAGGGGAGCGCCCGCCCGCCAGCCCACATGTCCAGTTCCTCAACACCGGGAATCTGTTTTTTACGAATCCCTACAAAAGCGCGTGCCAATGCTGCCCGGGCAGGGCCTAAATCTTCTGTTGTAATTGATGGACGGATATTGGAGGTCGTTTGCAGGTTACTGCTTAAGGGTTCAAGCAGATCACGAACTTCGTCATCTTTTTCCTGGTTGCCCGCAAAGATGATTGCCGGGCGTTTGTCGTCGGGCATCAGGTAGCAGGCCAAACCAATGATCTCAATAAGTTTTTGCAGAGATTGTGATGCCCCCTGATCGGTGCCCCCGGCAATGATGATCAGATCTGGGTCCGCTTTGAGAATGGCATCAATTTGTTCTTCTGCTTTGCGGGGGTCATTAAGACTCAGACTTTCCACAACGCGGGCGTAGGTAGACTCAGCAAGATTTTTTGCACTTTCAAGGGAAACATCTGAAAGCAGGCCAGCAATTACGATTTTGAGTGCTGCTCCTGCAGAAATGCTGGTAGAAATGGTTTCTACACCGCTTCCATCTTCCTGAATTGATGTGATCAGGCGTTGGTCGGCATCAATAAAGGTTTTGCCAGTGGTCTCCTGAAGTTTTTCAATTGCTTCAACAACACCTGCAGAGATATCGTTAAAGGGAGCATGTGCGGTGCTGGGCGATTGCCCAATCGCAATAAAACGATAGCGGCCTTCTACCACGTCAAAAAGCATGGCACGCGTGGAAGCGGAACCGACATCAATAGCAAGAACAGAGTCACCTTCGATTACGGAAGCCATAGTGTTTTCAGGGTAGAAGTAAAGGTTGAGATGAAATCAATGCGTTCAATGAGTGCAGTCAGGGCTGCGGAATAAACGCCCGCAAAAAGAACGCCAAAGGTAATGGCAATAAATACTCTCCCGATGAAGGCAATAAAATTGAAAATTGGATTGCGACGATATTGGCCGTCGTCGTCGCGCCTGGCGCTAAACTGAAAATAGATTAATGTTGAGACCGTGCCAAGAAGCATCACTATCCCTTCGAAAACCTTGAATTCAAAAATATTGATAGCCGCCAGTGTTTGTGGAAAGAGAGTCCCTGTCACTGCCCCGCCAATCGCAATCGCAGCACCGACACCGACCATGAAAGCCATTGAGGGTGTGCCGAGTTTCGAAAGAGGCGGAATTGCTTTTAATAATAACAAGAAAACCAGGACCAGGGCAATATAGGCACGTATTTTTTCATCACCTGATCCCGAAAGGATCGGCTGGAGCAATTGCGGAGCAAGTACCTGATGCCAGGCAACTGCCGCCACGTAGCCCGCAGACACACCGACAAAGATATAGGTTGCCGCTCTAAAGAGGAAATTATCGTTAATCAAATAGGACAGCACAAATACTGTCAGGAGAAAGGCGATCAAGCCTGAGATAAGTTCTGGAGAAAAGTCAGGCATTTTTTAGCCCTCGTCCTTATTTCTTGCCTGGCGTACTTTCAAGGCTGCCAGGAGATTGACCATCGCGCCAACGGCGATCAGAATTTCAGCAAGAAGAAGACCAACACTGTATGAATCCCAATACTTTCTGCCAAGCCCGCTTTGCCCCTGTAAGCGCTCATAGGTTGCGCCGCCTGAGAGCCCACTCACCAAACCATCCACTTGCCCGGATTCGTAATAAGGGTATAGGATAGGTTCCGCTTGCGCGCTAATTGCCATTAAGAGAGGGGGTGATCCCGTTTCTCGG
>NZ_CEYOSI010000037.1:0-9573 GCF_982879505.1 Candidatus Desulfolinea nitratireducens | reverse complement strand
GGGTATCGTGCTTTGCTCAACCCAGGCACGCCCTTTTTCAACATCGGCTGTCATTACAATTACAACTGAGAAATCTGATAAGGTAGCAACACTCTCGAGAGGAGGAAAACTCCAAATGGAAGTGCCATCCACTTGTGCAGTAATGGCAGTACGTGGACTGGTGATAAAACTCAATATTCCAGAGGGACCGCCGGGCAAATAGCCAAGATTAAGATACTCGTCGTTTCGTTGATAGTTGTGACTACTTTGGGTCTCTGCTAAAAAATGTTCTGCGAGAGCAGGCCCTGTCGGCAAAGTGGATAGAATGACAAGCTTTTCACCACGCAGCATTAAATGATCTATCAGCGGAGCGGCAATAGCGTGCATCTCACCAGAGAAGGCTGCCTCATAATCAAAGACAAGCAACGCGCTACCAGCCTCCGGGAGTTGGTTAATAATCTCGATTGTATCCCTGATTTCAGGAACAACAATATTCGGGGAAGGGGTCATATGAGATTGGCTTAGAAGTGAAGAGCCAACCATAAGGAAAAGTAATGCCGCGATCAGCCAGCGCACCACAGGTATCGAAGAATATTTTGTTTGCGGTTTAAAAGAACCCGGTTTTGATTCGCTTGCCAGGAGTCCTTCCAATATTGTTGCGCTGCTCTGCTGGCTTTCACTCACGTTAAGTTTTAAAGAATGTGCCATTGGCTTATTTATTTGCCCCAAGTCGAGCCCGGAGGGCAAAATCCCGCTTAGGCCTGCCAATGGCCCGCTCTCTGCAGTCACATTGTCGCTTTCGCCAGAACCTGCTGAAGGATCAGAAAGAGCGGTACCCACAGGACGCATCGCTTGTACCCAGCCTGGCAACTCGCCCCCTGATAAATTTCCATCCACTTTTGGCACAATATCGTCAGGTTCTTCCTCGGCCAGATCTTCATCTGTAGGGTCAAGGCTTGAAAGCCAATCGGGAGTCTCATTACCAAAAATCTCATCTACATTCTCATCTGTTGAGCTTGAAAAGACATTATCTTCAACCAGTGGAGTGACGGGAGCCGGGGCATCTTCGGTTTCTTTTTCCTCATCGATCCCCTCTACCGTTGGCAGAGAGGCAACCAAATCGGGTTCTTCTACTTCAGTAAAGGCTGGGATTGAAACCTCATCTGTACTCTCGGGGGGAGATTCTGCAGCAGGCTGACTCATTTCAGATAGCCAATCGGGAAGTTCTGCCTTTATTGCAGAGGGGATTTCGTTCTCGTCGGCATCTACCGCCATATCAGGAGATGGCACAGACTCCTTTTGGCTTGCCTGTTCCTGAGAGAGAGCTTCCACTTCCAGGGCATCTTCTGCCAGAAAAGCATCTACCTGATCCGCGCTATCTGCAGGGTTATCTTCGGAAGAAATTGGTAAAATCCAATCTGGAAGATCATCGGAGGAGGGCGTTAGACTTTCTTCAACAGATTCTTCGGCAGGGAGTTCTGCGGCAGATTCCGTCATCCAGTCAGGGAGATCGCTGGCTGTAATGGGCATCTGCTCAGGTTGTCCCTTATCTTCGGGAGATGCATCTCCTCCACTTGACAGCCAATCTGGAAGATCAGCCCTGGTAATAAGGGGTCTGCTCTCTTCAGCCAAAGATGAAGGGGGTGAAGCATCGCTTTCGCTTGAGAGCTGCGCAGAAAATTCGTCTATGGGTATCGATGGGGAGGTTTCATTTGTTGAAACCTCGCCCGCAGGTCGCAGATCGCCCATCCAATCGGGGAGGCTGTCAGCCTCTTTAAAGTTCGGAGAATCAGCATCTGTTTTTGAAAGGGAATCAGGTTGAACGGAGGGTGTTTCTTCGAAAGATGAAATCGCATCCTCTTCTTTTGAAAGTTTGGAAAGCCAATCCAGGTTATCACCGCCCTCGAAGCCCCCTTCATCCATAAGGTCTTTGGGAGCAGCAGAACTTTTCTGGCTCAACAAATCGGACATAGATTCAAAATTTTCTTCGGCCGATTCTCCCTGAAGATCAGATAGCCAGCCAGGAAGTTCCCCAGTTTGGAGAAGAGGCTCTTCTTCATCAGAAGGGCGGGGGGCTTCAGTGGCGGTGATGGGTTCCTCTGAGGCCGGGATACCCACAGGGACTTCTTCCTCGGGCTCTATTTCAGTTGGAAGATTATCCTGGATATTTACGAGCCAGTCAGCTGCTTCTTCTTCGTCTTCATCGTCGTCGTTATCCAGGCCGGCAAGCCAATCGAGGGGGGCTGCTTTCGTAGGAGCGCTTTCTTTCGCTTGTGGAGGAGGGGATGACAGGGAATCCAGGGATGAATCATCTGAGGTCTTCGTTGTTTCGTCGTCTTTATCTCCCTCACGTGCGCCCCGCAACCAGGCAGGAAGGGCCATTTCAAGTTCTGCTGTTTTTTTCTCTGTTGGGATTTGCCCGGAGTTGATCAATTCTCCGACGCCATCCAGCTCGCTGGTAGTTTGGCGTAAGAGTCGACCGCATTTATTGCAATCCACTAATTCAATTGGATTGACCTCTCCACAGACGGGGCAATTGATGGTCTCCACCATTTATTTGCCACCGTAGGGGCGGTCTGCGCCAATGAGCACGCGCAGGCCTGTGAGCAACGCCCCCAAAGCAACGCCAAGCAGAATACCGCGCGCGCCACTTGCTGCAAGGGTATTAACAAAAATTGGGCGAATTAGATCCCCAAATAATGGGATTTCAAAAAAAGGCAATGGGGCAGCGCCAAGCATAACGACTAGTGCTGTGGCTAAGAAAAGGATTGCCATCAGGTCGTTGCGGTAGCGGAGCAAGCGGATGCCAGCGTAGATCAGGGTGACGGCCATGATTGCCATCAGGCTGGTTTCAACCGGGAAAATAACCGCATTGAAGATATGGGTCATGGTGGAGTGATTTGGCCCCAGTACAAGACCCAAAGTAAGCGTGATCATTAAGGAGGCAATCAACAAGAGGCTGTATAGGCCTCCTTTTTCTTTTTCACGTATTTTTTTAATATGGACTGAAAGCAGGTTTAAAACGCCGACAAAAATTGCTGCTCCAGCCAGGATAACTGCCCACTGGACAAAGGTTACACGTACGCCAGCCAAGGGACCTTCCGTGAGGAAATAGCCCAGTAAGACCAGCAGACCCACTGATATCGCAATAATCGGGGATAAATAACGGCTCATAGCAACCCTGCTAAAATCTTCATCGCTGCCCCACCGAGAAGAGCAATTATGATCAGCCAACGCAGCACATCTTGAACGTACAAACTAGCGAGATGTGCCCTCCCTGCTTTTAAGTAGGCGCCGGTAGCGTAGAGTTCTTCTCCAATTAAAGGTTCCTGGGCATTGGCGTATAGTATTGCTTGTGCGGGAAGAGAGTCAGAGGCTGCAAGGATAAAGGATTGCTTCCTTTCAGCAGCATCACTGAGAAGCCCCACTTCGGACCCAAAACCGCCAACCAATATATTGGCAGATATATCTTCATCGTAAATTGCTGGAAGTACGCCCGCCGCGTAAGAAAAAGGGGTCATGCCTGCCAGGCGGCCAGTAGTTGCTTTATATTGCTGCTCCGCCCCGGCAACGCGATACGCTGTATGTAAATTATCCTGGGAAAGTATGGCAAGGGCCGCATCACCAGATGTAGCAAGAGGCGGCTTATCGCCGGATGCGCTAAATTCGACTGAGTGGCGCAGAACGCTGAGCGAAGAGAAGGATGCTGCTGTGCGAGGGTTGTCCACCCCGGCAGAACCGAGGGAGAAATGAATCCGGGTCCCATCTTCAACGGCGCTTCCGAGCGCTTTATTTAGATTGGTAAATGCTGAAATATCTCGAAAAGAGGCTTTCACCCTTTCCTTGAGAAGAGAAAGCCCAATAAGCAAAATTGCGCTCAATAGTATCAGACCTAATCCAGCTAAAGCGGAGGTTTGCACCGGGTTATTCCCTCCTTAACAAAGCGGTAAATGCGCGAGTTTCTTCTTTGTCTTCAAGGAAATGGGCCAAATTAACAACACGATTGTGACCAAGCAGAGGTTGACCCATATAAAGTATTTGGGCACCGACCAGCATTAACGGCTCACCAATTTCCAGTAGCCAGGCAACAAGACCTTCTACCCCAAAATGAGAGAAAGTCTCGGCCCATTTATTCCACTCCGCGCTTGGTTTTCGCATAGGATAAAGTATAGCATATTTTAAGGTTTGGAAAATTCTAGCCTTGCGTAAAGGGAGGGTCAAGGAACCATTGGGGGGATAAAAAATTTAAAGTGGGATTTCTGTGAGAAAAAAGGAATTCGTTATTCCGTGAAATTTACCGTACTCTGCCGCTCCCGGTTGACAGTTAACTGTGTGACATCAGGCCGGGAATAGTGTCCAGCAGGATCAAAATTCTGACGTTCTTCGCGCACTCGTTTATGGTCGAGTGTTGCGATGATCAGCTTTTCTTCATCGGCAATGGGTTCAACAATCCATTTACCGTCCGGGCCGGCGATGCAGGAACCTCCGTTGGCGAATAGATCATTACTGTTTTCAAGGATGGCTGTGAGGTGGGGCGTATCTGCTGGAAAATCGCTTTTGCGCATCAGGCCGGAGACCGAAACCACATAAGAGCGGGATTCCATTGCAATGAACCGTGTGATGTCCCGTGTATTATGGACTCCCCCCGGCCAAATGGCGATGTGTAAATCCTCGCCCAATCCATATAAGGCAGCCCGAGGAAGGGGCATCCAGTTCTCCCAGCAATTCAGCCCACCAACGGTGAAAGCACCCAACTTATGAACACGCAAACCATGCCCATCACCCGGGGACCAGGTCAATCGTTCCTCGTATGTCGGCATCAATTTCCGGTGCACGGATTGGATCACGCCTTCCACATCAATATAGACCAGGCTGGCGTAGACGCTGTGTCCACCACGGTCGGCTGGACGCTCGATGCATCCCAGCACGATCGCTATCTGATGTTCTTTGGCGGCCTCGCAGAGATTATCCAGATGTCCGGCCTCGATCTGCACGGCCTGATCCAAATAATGGGCATGGAGTTCCTTTTGGACTGGCGAGTTAAATGTCGCCCCGTTCGTGCGCTCGATCCAGAAGGGATACCCCGGTAGCAGAGCTTCGCCAAAGGCCACCAGTTGACAATCTGCCCCGGCAGCCTTGCGGACCTGTTCCAGGATCCTGGTCATTGTTTGGTCACGGTCCAACCAAACCGGGGCGATTTGGGCAAGACCGATGGTTAATTTATCCTTCATTTTTGTTTTCGCCATTTTATAAGTTCCTTATCTATTTCTTGTGGCATTTTAGAAAATTGGATAAATGCTTGAAAAGCAGCTAAATATCCCCCCCATATAGTTGGATTTCTGCATCATCATCTGGAAAATCCATCAGTCGTTCAAATTCCAGACCAAGTTTTTTGACTAAATTAATTGAAGCAGAATTATCCACGTCAGTGAAAGCCAGGATATGTTTCAGACCAAGATTTTTTTTCCCGTATTCGATCGTAGCGGAGGCGGCCTCATAGGCATAACCTTTACCTCTGAACTCGGGTAAAAAGGCAAAACCAAGATCAAGATCTTCCAGATAATCCCTTTTCAGCAATCCACAAGTGCCTATAGATATCCCACCATCTTTGAGCTTCACGATCAGCATCCCAAAACCAAGCTCCTTGAAGCTTTTCTGCAATTTATTTACGATGTAGTCACGAGCGTCATCAAGGGTTTTGACGCCCCGATCCCCAATGAATTGCAACCAGACGGGGTCATTCAGCATTTCCAAAATAAATGGAGCATCGTCCAAGGAAAACTCAGAAAGCTCCAGACGATCAGTCTCAATAATACTCATCAGGTTTCCTCAAATTGACTTATCTGGTTCATATATCAGAAACCACGTTTGGAGATTGGGTGATCGTGATTTAATTCAAGCAGATCCCAGAGATTGCCATATAGATCCTCAAATACAGCGACCATCCCGTATGCTTCCTTCTTTGGCTCCCTGATAAAATTTATTCCCTTGGAAACCATCTCATTATAGTCACGCCAAAAATCGTCGGTGTTGAGAAATAGAAATACACGTCCACCTGTCTGATTCCCAATAAAAGTCTCTTGTTCTGGCCTGGAAGCTCTGGCCAATAACAAGGTGACCCCGTTGGAACCCGGGGGAGAAACGACCACCCAGCGCTTATCCTGTTCGGGTTGATAGGTATCTTCGATCAATTCGAAGTTCAGCTTTTGTGTATAAAAAGCAATCGCTTCATCGTAATCCCTCACAACCAGTGCGATATGAACGATAGATTGCCTCATGCTTTTCTTGTCATTTGTGTGGAAACCTTTACCTCGCCCCTCTACGCCCGAATTGACGCTCAAGCATATCGACCGAAAGGTGGATCATCGTCGGTCTGCCATGTGGACAGGTGCGCGGGGATTCGCAGGATTCGAGATCGCGCAGGAGGGATTCCTGCTCATCGGTGGAAAGTGTTTGGCCACCCTTGACAGCCATCCGCTTACAGACGCGCGCCGCGATCCGTTCCTCGATCTTCTCCTGCAGGGGTGTCTCATCACCTTCGAAATCCTCGACGAGTACACGTAATGCAGCAGCAGGGTCGCTCCCGGAAAAAAGGGAGGGGATGGCCCGTATCTGAAAGGTGTTCGGCCCAAATGGTTCCACTTCAAAACCAAATTTTTGCAAAATCCCAATTTGCTCGTTGAGCAAAGTCGCCTGTTCCGGAGGAAGTGGAACAACAACGGGCTGAAGTAAACTCTGTGATGAAAGCGTATTGGCCTGACGTTGTGCCATCAGTCGTTCAAATAATACTCGTTCGTGTGCAGCATGCTGGTCGATCAGATAAAGTCCATCTGGCCCCTCGGCGATGATATAAACTGAACCGATCTGGCCCACAAGACGCAGAAGAGGGATCGTGGGAATAGTGTCCAGGGTCTCCGGTGATTGGGCACTTCCTGAATCCTGATTGCCTGGTTCCTGATTTGCCTCACTTGCAAAGCCCCACGCCGGATCAATCCCACTCCCTGAGGGTCGCTCGGTCCACAGGGCAGGCGGGGCAATCCCCATCTGCGGGACGGGGGTATAGGCCAGAATTGCTTTTCGGACTGAACGTTGCACAAAGCTGAACATCCGTTGGGGGTCCTGGAAACGAACCTCCGATTTCGTCGGATGAACATTGACATCAACGGAAGCAGGTTCAAGTTCAAGAAAGACTGCGGCGAGAGGGTAACGTCCCACCATCAGCATCGTATGATAGGCCTGGATCAGGGCTGTCGAGAGCGAAATATCCTGTACCCAACGCCCATTGATGAAAATAATAATATCGCGTCGATTGGAGCGGGTCAGTGAAGTCGGGCTGATGAATCCAGTCAGCTCAAGGTCCTCCTCAACAGCGTTTACCTCGAGCAAATCTTTGGCGATCTCAATCCCGTAAAGCGTGGCGAGAATAGCGCGACGGTCGCCATTGCCGCTGGTTTGCAACGTAGCCTGCCCATTCTGACTGAATTTGAAGCGCACATCAGGGTAGGCGAGGGCGTAACGGGTGAGTAGGGCATCGATGCGGCGACGTTCGGTAACATCCTTTTTCAGGAATTTTAGCCGCGCCGGGACGTTATAGAAAAGATTTTCAACGCGGACAACCGTGCCACGCGGCGCCCCAACCTGCTCGGGTTCTTCAGCCTTGCCTCCCTCCACACGGATGCGTGTCGCGGCTTCATCATTATCCGTGCGCGAGGTGAGCGTGAGCCGCGCTACTGAGGCTATCGAGGCAAGCGCTTCACCGCGGAAACCAAGCGTGGCAATCCTGAAAAGATCATCGGCGGAGAGCAATTTGCTCGTGGCATGACGCTCCAGCGCAAGCGGCATCTCATCGGCGGGAATACCGCTTCCATCGTCGGCAACCTCGATCAGGCGGCGGCCAGCTTCTTCGATGGTCACTGTTACGGTTTTAGCATCAGCATCGAGAGAATTTTCAACCAACTCCTTGACCACTGAGGCCGGACGTTCGACCACTTCACCGGCAGCAATCTGGGAGGCAAGGTCGGGGGAGAGAATTAGGATTGGCATGCGGATATTATACTCGCAGCGCTTCAGGATTCACCACCAGCCCCCTCCCAACCTCCCCCAAATTCTAAAAGCGGAATTTAGGGGAGGAGAAAAACACCTCCCCCTATTTTTGTTTTTCAAAATGGGGGGTTTGAGGGGGTAAGAAATGCCCGTTATAATCCCCTCCATGAAGCCCGCTACAAAACTTCTCCTGCTCCTGCTGACACTTGTTTTCAGTGCCTGTTCTTCCGCGCCGGGGCAGGTTTCGCAACCCACGCAGACTCCATCTCAAATTCCACCTCCAACCCTGACACCTTTTCAGCCGCTTCCAGCAACGATCACAGCAAGCGCAGTCCCAAATGCCACATTTACACCATTTCCCCTTTCAACCATCACCCCAGATCCCTTCAGGAAATATACGATCTCTGCCATGCGCTCGCGTGCTTATGGGAGTGGAATAGTTCAAATCATTGAGAAATTAGACGATAAAAACTCTTTCACTCGCTACAAGATCCGTTATACCAGCGATGGATTAACCATTTATGGCTTTATGAATATCCCCAAAGGCGAGGGGCCATTCCCGGTGATCATTGCCATTCACGGCAACTATAACTTAAAAGACTATCAGCTTATGCCTTATTCCACTTACGATGCTGATGTACTCAGTCGAGCAGGCTATCTGGTTATTCACCCGAATATGCGCGGATTTGGCGAATCAGACAGCGGGGATGATCGCTATCGGACTGGATTGGCAATTGATATCCTCAATCTGATCGGCATCGTAAAAACACAAGGATTGCAAATCGGCACCCTCGAAAAAGCCAACCCTGAGCGGATTGGGATTTGGGCACATAGCATGGGCGGAGAAGTTGCTTTGCGCGTTATTACAGTGAGCAATGATATCAAGGCAACCATGCTCTATGCCCCAATGACAGGTGACATCATCAAAAATGCGCAGTTCATTAATAACAGGGAAGAATTGGATACCCCTGCCCATCTTATTCCTGCTATCTCTCCTCATCATTCGTATGACAATATCACCTCTGCGCTCAAGCTTTATCATGGCACAGGCGACCCTGTTATCCCCGTTGAGTATGGTCGAGAAACCTGCCAGATGCTCACTGACCTTGGCAAAGAAATCAACTGTGCCTTTTACGAAGGCGCAAAGCATACCTTCAATAGCAATTACACCGACGATTTTCATAAAAGCTTCCTGTACTTCTTTAAAACCCACCTTCTTGATCCCTGAGCCAAAGGTATAATCCTCCCATGAATTTTACAACCATCTTCTTCGATCTTGACGATACTCTTTATCCGCATGAAAGCGGCTTATGGCAGGCGATCAAAGGTCGCATCAACCTCTTCATGCACGAGCAACTAGGCATGACCTGGGATGAGATCCCTGCCAACCGTGAGATGTATTTTCTCAACCACGGGACGACGCTGCGCGGAATTCAGGCCAATTTTGACGTGGACGAGGAGGCCTATCACGCCTATGTGCATCAACTCCCTTTGGATGAGTATATCGCCCCCAACCCTGACTTGCTTGCTCTTCTTGAGCATCTACCGCAG